>CAZUAM010000258.1:0-9450 GCA_964618095.1 uncultured Planctomycetaceae bacterium
ACCGGCGGCGTCTGCATAGTCTGCCCCGATGACACGACACTTCGGCATTGGCACTACGTGTTTGAAAGGCATTTCACCGGTACTGATCCCACTCGATCACCCGACTGTGTGATCGTCACGTTCATCGGCGACCATCTGGCGGATCAGGTCGCGCTTCGCTGGCGTCGAATGGCGCTAAACGTTGGGGGAAGGCGACAAGTTCTAGAAGTCCTTCGTCACGATGTCGATTCCTTGAACGATGGGTCTTACTTTCTCGTGGCTCACTTCTTTGAATCGGTAGTTCATCAACCGGACATGAAGGACGGCGTTTTGAGAAGAATTATTCCGCACTACCGTTCGGAAACGCGGCGACTGAATCAAGTTCGTCGAGCGTATCTGAAGGCCAAGGCCCAGCAGGAAGAACCCGGAGAAGAGCCTTCATTCACGTACATTCGGCTGCGGCAGTTTATCGATATGCTTGAGAAGAATGGTTGCCACGGCGTGTTCTGCATGATGCCGTTGCCCCGCGAACAATCCGTCGACACCAAGTTGGTGGAAACGATCGAATCCAACAACATGACCTTCTTCGATTTCCGCAAACTTGCGTTGTGGACGGAGGGTCACTATCCCGACGGTTACCATATGGATGCGGTAGCCGCGGATATCTACAGTCGAGCTGTGGCCGAGGCTCTCGCCGAACGTCTTCCGAACTTGTTTACCACGACTAAGACGAGACGGCCTCCTGTACAGAACGAACTCGCCTCGCCCGAATCGCTTAAGCACACGCCAATCCCTCCATGAAGCGCGCCGGACTCCCACTTTGCCGCGAGCTTTGATCCGACACCCAGTCGGGGAAAAGCGAGGTCAGATTGACGATCATCGGAGAGTAACAACTCCAAGGACCCAAGACTGTGCTAGACGTGACAACGCGAGATCCCGAGAAACGACCATTGTTGAAACGCCTCTGCCGGAGAAGCCGGGTGGCTCCGTTCGGGACTTCTCGGCCGGTCCCCCCTGACACTTCCTTTCCTTCGAAGGCTCGGTATGCCATCGCACGCCTTGGCCCTACTTCTGTGGGGTCCAATGGAGAGACTGCATCGCCGACGAGGAAAGGAGTTTTCCACGGGACCGGCTCCGGCGAAGCAGCGGCACACCGTTTTTCCGCGGGCCGCCGCGGGGTCCTGGACAGCTTCGGCTTTTGCAGTAGACTTCAGGGAAAACAGTCCCCACAGACCGAACTTGCCGTACCAGGACAGGAGAAAAATGGAAAAACGCGTCTACAACTTCTCGCCCGGACCGGCCGTGTTGCCCCTACCCGCCTTGGAGGAGGCCCAGCGGGATCTGCTGGCCCTGCCGGGGGTGGGGATCTCGATCTTGGAGATCAGCCACCGCAGCAAGGCCTTCACCCAGATCATCGAGCAGGCCGAGGCCAATCTCCGCAAGCTGCTGGCGATCCCCAAGAACTACCGGGTGTTGTTCCTCCAGGGCGGGGCGCAGATGCAGTTTGCCATGGTGCCGCTGAACCTCTTGCGCGGCAGCGGCAAGGCGGCCGACTACGTCTTGACCGGCTCCTGGGGAAAGAAGGCCATCAAGGAAGCCAAGACCCAGGGCGACGTTCACGTTGCCTTCGACGGGGAGTCGACCAACTACGACCGCGTGCCCCGGCAGGACCAACTCGAGCTGCACCCGGACGCCGCGTACTGCCATATCACCTCCAACGAGACGATCCAGGGGGTCCAGTTCCCCAGCGAGCCCGAGGTGGGCGACGTGCCGTTGGTATGCGACTCGTCGTCCGACTTCCTCTCGCGGCCCGTGCCGGTGGAGCGCTACGGCATCCTCTACGCCTGTGCCCAGAAGAACGCCGGGCCGGCCGGAGTGACGATCGTCATCATCCGCGACGACCTGTTGGAGCGGTCCCCCGCCGACCTGCCCTCGATGCTCAGCTACAAGGTGTTGGCCGAGGGCAATTCGCTGCTGAACACGCCGCCGACCTTCGCCGTCTACATGGTCAAGCTGGTCACCGACTGGCTGCTGGCGGAGATCGGCGGCCTGGAGAAGATGGCCCAGATCAACCGTCACAAGGCCCAGCTCCTCTACGACGCCGTCGACCAGTGCGACGGCTTTTACGAGATCCACGCCCAGCCGGGCAGCCGCTCGATCATGAACGTCGCCTTCCGCCTGGCCAACGCTGCGCTGGCAGGGCCGTTTCTCAGCCAGGCCGCCGGGCGGGGGCTGTGCGAGCTGAAGGGACACCGGTCGGTCGGCGGTTGCCGGGCGTCGATCTACAACGCCATGCCCACCGAGGGCGTCCGGGCACTGCACGACTTCATGCTCGAGTTCTGCGAGAAGAACAAATAGCCGCCGGCCGGCCGCTTGCGGCTTGGCAGCCCGCCCATGAACATTCTGATCAGCGGGGCAAGCGGACTGATCGGGTCCGCGCTGGTGAAGTCCCTCTCCGAAGCGGGGCACGCCGTCAGGCGGCTGGTCCGCCGCGCGGCGGGGCCGGCCGAGGTCCGCTGGGACCCGGCGGCCGGACGCCTCGACGCGGCCGACCTGGAGGGACTCGACGCGGTCGTCCACCTGGCCGGCGAGAACATCGCCGCGGGCCGTTGGACCAGGCGGAGAAAGGCCCGAATCCGCGACAGCCGCGCGAAGGGCACCCACCTGCTGAGCCGCACGCTGGCCGGGCTGGCCGATCCGCCCGGTGTGTTCATCTCCGCCTCGGCCGTCGGGTTCTACGGCGACCGCGGCGACCGGCAGCTCGACGAGCAGAGCCCCCCCGGCTCCGGCTTCCTGGCCGAGGTCTGCCGCCGATGGGAAGCGGCCACCGAACCGGCCGCCGGGGCGGGCATCCGCGCCGTGCAACTCCGCACCGGCATGGTGTTGGCCTCCCACGGCGGGGCCTTGGCCAAAATGCTGCCGATCTTCCGCCTGGGGCTAGGCGGGCGGCTCGGCAGCGGACGGCAATACGTCAGTTGGATCACCTTGAACGACGTCGCAGGTGCCGTCGGCCACGTCCTGCTCGACGAGACGCTCCGGGGGCCGGTCAACCTGGTCGCCCCGCAGCCGGTCACCAATCGCCGGTTCACCGCCGCGCTGGGCCGGGTGTTGAAGCGTCCCACTTGGCTGCCCGCCCCCGCCTTGGCCCTGCGGATCGTGCTGGGAAAGATGGCCGAGGAGCTGCTGCTGGCCGGCGCGCGGGTCATGCCCAAACGCCTGCTCGATGCCGGTTACCGGTTCCGCCATCCGGAGTTGGAAGCCGCATTGCGCCACGTGCTGGGCCGATAGGCCCGGCACTATCGAATCGAGGGAATGTGCTGAAGGAACACGCGGTTGTGACCCTCCAGTCATAAAGCCGCGACCGGTGGTCGCGACGGGAGAGATGGCCAGGCCGTTTCTGCCGTCTGCTGCCGCGACGGGTGGTCACGTGACCGGAAGACCACCCTCGACAAGCCTCGCCCCGGCGCGACCAACGGTCGCGGCTTTATGAAAGGAACACCATTGGCGGCCTCATGGGCGATTGCCGGCCAGCACGTAGTCCCACACCGTGGGCTTGACGAAACCGCTCACGTCGACCAGTTGATTGTCCTTGAACCACAGATCGATGCAGCAGCCGTCCGATTCATAGCACTCGATCAGGTCCGGGTTTCGCTGCGTGCCGTCACCCAGCACGGCGCCGCAGCTTTCGCCGCTGACCGCGTAGAACGGCTCGCCGAGCACCTGCTCGAGCTCCTGGCGTCCTCGACATCGCTCCATCTGTTCGAGCTTCGCGTTGACCAGCGCCTCCATCTTTCGCTGCCTGAGGTAGATCCAAAGGCATACGATCGGACGGAAGACCAGCACGCAGAGCCGCGCCAGCCACAGCCCGTTGAAATCCAGCGCCGGACGGCCGCTGCGAACCGGAAGGCGACGATCGGGGCCGAAAGAAGGACTCATCGCTCTCTGCCTGCTGAGATGGTGTTCGCGGCAACAGCTTCGGCCAGGGGATGCGTTCCGACTTGCCTGCCGGCGAACACACTCATTCTAACGGCGAGCCGACCCGACCGGCAAGGCTGGCAGTAAGACGCCCGGGAGAACCGTCCGTTGTCATTCCGCGGGCGGATCCTCCGGCGACCCAAGCTCAGTGCCCTCCGGGCACAGTGGATCGGGCGTCTCGGACCGACGATCGTCCGCTTCAGGCAGGTCCACGCGTTTGCCCAGGAAGACGCCGGCGATCAGACAGCCCGCCATGTAGCCGAGAACGCCGCCCAATAATGCCGAGATTCCTGTCATTACCGGCAAGGCAAAGAACATGCCGAATAAGATATCTCCGAACGGGACTCCCCCAGTGAAAAGATCGACAAGAAAACCCACCACCACGATCAGAGCTCCCACTGCGCTGCCCGCCACCACCGATGCCTTTCTCGGTTTCTTTCCCGAAAACAAGAAAACCTGTGCCAAGCCCACCAGGACGACGAAGACGCCCACCGCCACGAATAGAATGGGATGGGCGTCCAGCCAACTCAGCAGCCCGAACAGCACGGCGAAGAAGGCCGTGATCAGCATCAACCTGCCCAGGCTGAAACGGCGGGGGACGCCGGCGGCCTTGGGAAGCCGGATTCCACCCAGACGGCGCCTGAGCGCACCGATCCTCCTGATCACCTTGCGAGTGAGAGGTTGTCTCGAAAGTTCGCTCGCGTCCCCCGCTCCCGGAATACGGGGATACTCTGTTCCGTCGGGCGATGTCCCGCAAATCCAGCACCACTTCAGGGAGTCTTCGACTTCCAAGCCGCATTGCGGGCACAGCCACATGGCCGGTTACTCCCAGCCGAAGACAACTGCCAAGTGTTTAGCCCCAGCGGCCACGCTGGAGCCGAACGCCGCGTGGCCGCGGCGGCTAAACCGTTCTTGCCCCAAGTCCTCAGGCCCGGACGACTTCCTTGAGGATCTCGATCGCCCGGTCCACGTCCGCGGCAGTGACGTCCAGATGCGTGACTGCCCGAATCGTCTCCGGGGCGGTGGCCAGCATCAGCAGGCCGCGTTGGCTCATCCTCTCGACAAACTCCGCCGCTGTCCCCCAGGCCGGGGCGACCTGGAAGAACAGCATGTTGGTGTCGATCGAATCGCCCACCAGTTCAAGTTGCTCGATCTGCCCCACGCCCGCGGCCAGCCGGCGGGCGTTGGCGTGGTCCTCGGCCAGGCGGTCGACGTGATGCTCCAGGGCGTAGAGGGCACCGGCGGCAAGGACGCCGGCCTGGCGCATCCCGCCGCCCAGCAGCTTGCGGTGCCGGCGGCCCTCGTCGATCAGCTCCCGCGGGCCGGCCAGGGCCGAGCCGACCGGGGCACCCAGCCCCTTGCTGAAACAGACGCTTACGGTATCGAAGTGCTCTGTCCAGCGGGGCCTCGATGCCCGTGGCCACCACGGCGTTAAGCAGCCGGGCGCCGTCCAGGTGGGTCCTCAATCCGTTCTGCCGGGCCCAGCGGCAGATGGCCTCGACGTTTTCGTAGGGCAGGATCTTTCCGCCGCCGCGGTTGTGGGTGTTTTCCAGGCAGACCAGCCGGGTGCGGACCAGGTGGGCGTTGTCCGGGCGGATCAGCCCCTCGATCTGCTCCAGCCGCATCACGCCGTGCTGGCCCTCGACCGGCCGGGCGGCGACTCCGCTGAGCTGGGCGTAGCCGCTCTGCTCGTAGTTGAAGATGTGGCAGCCCGCCTCGCAGATCATCTCGTCGCCGGCACGGCAGTGCACCCGCACGCCGACCAGGTTCGACATGGTGCCGGAGGGCACATACAAGGCCGCTTCCTTGCCCAGCATCTCGGCCACCCGCTCTTGCAGCCGGTTGACGGTGGGGTCGTCGCCCAAGACGTCGTCGCCGACCTCCGCCTCGGCCATCGCGGAGCGCATCGGCAGCGTCGGCCTGGTCACCGTGTCGCTGCGAAAATCGAGATACCGGCCGGGCATGGGGAGGTTCCTTCGAGGGGCAACGGGCAACGCAGGATAAAGGCCCATTATCCGGCGCGCCCGGCAACCTGGCAAGGTGGCGGTACGGATCAGTTGCATTGCCGGTCGGTTGTGTTATTCTGGTGCCTGCCGAGGTCCACCGCGACGAAGACTCCCGGCTGAAAACGCTCGCCGTCAACGGAAAAGGAGCTATCGAAATGCCGAAACCCGATCACCACAAAACGCCCGGTAAAGAACCGAATCCTCCGGAGCACACCGCCCGGCAGGCAGACCGCTGCTGTGCTTCGGGCGACTGCGGGCCGGCCGATCCCAGCCGGCGCGAGTTCATCAAGCTGGCCGGTGCCTCGGCGGCGTCGCTGGCGGCGGCCGGCGGGCTACCGGTGCTCGCCGCAGCACCCGGTTCCGAACTCTCGCCCGACCATTTCGTGCCGGCCGACAAGAAGCTCGACCCGAAGTGGATCAAACGGCTCTCGGCCCGGGGTGAATCGACCTGGTACAGCGGCACCGATCTGGAGACGATCGCCATGCCGATCGGGGGTATCTGCACCGGGCAGGTATATCTGACCGGCGACGGCCGGCTAGTCCATTGGGACATCTTCAACAAGCGGAACTTCACCGGCTATGGCCGGGAGTGTTACAACCTCGGGCGGAGGCCCGAATCGCCGCTTCAGCAGGGCTTCGCCCTGCGGGTCAAGACGGGCCAGAAGACGCTGGTCCGCTCGCTGGACCGCCGGGGCTTTTCCGGGGTGCGGTTCTGTGGCGAGTACCCCGTCGCCACGGTCGAATATGAGGACGACGAAGTGCCGGTATCGGTGAGGTTGGAGGCCTTCTCGCCGTTTATTCCGCTCAGTGCGGAAGATTCCGCTCTGCCCGCCACGGTGATGCAGTTTACGGTGAAGAACACCTCCGACGCCCCCGCCGAAGTGACCCTGGCCGGCTGGCTGGAAAACGGCGTGTGCCCCGACAGCGGCAAGGAGATGCCTGGGATGCGCGTTAACCGCACGGTCAGTCACGGCGACATGACGATGCTCTTGTGCGAGGCCAAGCCGTCCAAGCCGCCCAAGGTGGAACGGCCACCGATCGTGCTGGCCGATTTCGAAGGCAACGACTACGGCGACTGGACGGTCGAGGGCAAGGCCTTCGGCAAAGGCCCCGCCAGAGGCACCCTGCCGCAACAGCAGGAGGTCAGCGGTTTCCAGGGCAAGGGCCTGGTCAACACGTACCTCGGAGGCGATGACCAATTGACCGGCAAGCTGACCTCACCCGTGTTTACAGTCGACCGCCGGTTTGTCAGCTTCCTGATCGGCGGCGGCAAGCACGCCAAAAAGACCTGCATCAACCTGCTGGTCGACGGCAAGGTGGTCCGCACCGCCGTCGGCGACCAAACCGAAAAACTCGAGCCGCACAACTGGAACGTGGCCGACCTGCTCGGAAAGCAGGCACAAATTGAGATTGTGGACCGGGAAACGACGGGCTGGGGACACGTCAACATCGACCAGATCGAGCTGCGCGACACGCCGCGGTCGCCGCGGAGCGGTCCGCTTCGGTCCCAGCCCGACTTCGGCACCATGGGCCTGGCGCTGCTGGGCGCGCTCGGCCGAGTGGTCAGCAGCCGCTCGCTTCCCGAGGGCCCGCTGCCGGACGTGCTCTTCAGCGACGACGGCCTGGCCGGCACCGACGGCCACGAGAAGCCGTTCGGCCGGGCGCTGTGCGGAGCGTTGGGGGACAAGCGGACGGTTCAGCCTGGGCAGAGGACTACGGTCACGTTCGTTGCCGCCTGGCACTTTCCTAACCGGCCTTGGCCGGTTCCGGGCGCCAACCGCCCGCCGGTCGGCAACTATTACACAAAGCGGTTCCAGGACGCCGCGTCCGTGGCGGAGTACGTTGCCCAAAACTTCGATCGCCTGGCCCAGCCGACACGGCTTTGGCACGACACCTGGTACGACTCGACGCTGCCGCGCTGGCTCCTGGACCGGCTGTTCTCGACCGTCTCGACGCTGGCCACTTCGACCTGCCAGTGGTGGGAGAATGGGCGATTCTGGGCGTGGGAGGGCGTGGGCTGCTGCCACGGCACCTGCGCCCACGTCTGGAACTACGAACACGCCATGGCCCGGCTCTTCCCCCGACTGGAACGCTCGGTCCGAGAGATGCAGGATTACGATCCGGGCGCCGGATTCGTCCCAGATACCGGGGAGGTCCGCTTTCGCGGCGAGGGCTGGGGAATGTGGGCCGGCGACGGCCAGGCCGGCACCGTGCTGAAGGCCTATCGCGAGCATCAAGCATCGACCGGCGCCCGCTTCCTCAGGCAGAACTGGGCCAAGATCCGCAAGTCGCTCGAGTTCCTCATCCACCAGGACAAGAATGCCGACGGGCTGATCGAAGGCAGACAACACAACACCTACGACATCGACTTCTACGGTGCCAATACGATGATCGGCTCCCTCTATCTGGCGGCCCTGCGGGCCGGAGAAGAGATGGCACGCGAGCTGGGCGACAACCAGTTCGCCGACCTCTGCCGCAAGATCTTCGAAAAAGGCAGCAAGCTCACCGTCGAGCAACTCTTCAACGGCGAATACTTCATCCAGAAGGTCGATCTCCAGGAGCACCCCAAGGCACAATACGCCGGCGGATGCCTCTCCGATCAGCTCTTTGGCCAGGGCTGGGCCCACCAGGTCGGACTGGGATACGTCTACCCGAAAGAGAACGTGCTTTCGACGCTCAAGGCGATCTGGAAGTACAACTGGGCGCCGGATATCGGCCCGCAGAACGCGGTCCACAAGCCCGAACGCTGGTTTGCCAGTCCCGGCGAGCCGGGGCTGTTTACATGCACCTGGCCACACACGAAGCACCTGAAAGAGGGTGTACGGTACAAAAACGAGATCTGGACCGGGATCGAATACCAGGTGGCCGGACACATGGCCTGGGAGGGGATGACCACCGAGGCCCTGGCGATCTGCCGCGGAGTGCACGACCGCTATCACCCCTCGAAGCACAATCCCTGGAATGAAGTCGAGTGCGGCGACCACTACGCCCGGGCGATGGCCGCCCACGGCGTGTTCCTGGGGCTGTGTGGATTCGAGCACCACGGGCCCAAGGCCCAATTGGGTTTCGCCCCGCGGATTGCGCCCCGGGATTTCCGCGCCGCCTTTACCACGGCCGAGGGTTGGGGTACCCTGGTTCAGCAGCGAGAGGGCAACACCCAGACGGATCGCGTCGAGGTCAAGTGGGGTGAGCTGCGGCTGAAGACCCTGGCGTTCGAGCTCCCCGACGGCGCCAAGCTCGGCAAGACCACGGTCGGCTTTATGGGCAACCAGGTCAAGGCCGAGGTGCAGCAGGAAGGCCGGCGGGTGACCCTCACCCTGGCCGTGCCCGCGGTGGTCGAGCACGGCCAGGCAATCGAAGTGGAGATGGCTTACCGAGTTAGTTGATCCTGCAACGCTGCGTTCCATGAGACGTGGATCTTGCCGCCGGGCTTGCCCCAATACCGTTCAATTAAGTGCAATATCAAGGAGGATCAAGTGGCACCGGCGTC
>CAZUAM010000259.1:0-9434 GCA_964618095.1 uncultured Planctomycetaceae bacterium
TTCGACTCTTCCCGCTCCTGGGACTCGCGACGGGACCCACCACAACCGCTCGGCAGCACGCAAAAAACCGCCGCGGCCAGACACAGGCCGACTGCCGGAAAGCTCTTCAACGCCAGATGCCGCATACGACCTCCCCATTATACAGTATCAGATCTTCCCAACACTATTCTAACGCCGGTCCCCGACGCCGGCAACTCAGACTCCGGCCACAAAAAGGGGGTCCCCCCTTCCCACCTTGTTGGCGCCCTACAGCAAACCTCGCAGGAACTCCACGCTGGCGCGGATGTTCTGGTCGGAGCCGTAGCACTCGATCGACACCACGCCGTCCCAGTCGCTCTCACGCAGATACTCAATGCACCTCTGGATGTTCTCCGCGTTGACGCCCCCGCCGATGGGCACTTCGCTGGTGGCAATCCCCGTCTCCTCGCCGCGGACCGCGGCGGCCAGCCCCTCGCTGACGTCCTTGATATGGGCGTGGCTGAGGTACTTGCGGAAACGCTTGAGATACTCCAGAGGATCGAGTCCGGCGATAAAGGAGTTGCCCGTGTCCATGTTGAACCGCAGGTACTCCGACTCGAAGTACGCGAACAGCCGCTCCATGAAATCGCCGTCGGTAGTGTACGGCCCGTGGGGCTCCACGTTGATGATCACCCCGTAGTCTTCCGCCCAGGGGAGGCACTGGCGGTAATTGTCGCAGGTGATCCGAAAAACCTCCTCCTTGTTCAAGCCCTCGATCTCGAAGGCGCCGTCGACGGTGTCGACCATGGGACAGTCGATCTCGGCGGCAAACCGGATCGACTGCTGGACGTACTGCACGCCGAAGGCCGACCCGTCGGGACCCATCAGGGGATAGGACCCGTCGATCTGCGAAACCTTCAGCCCCTTTTCATCACAATAGCGTTTCAGCGCCCGGGGGCTCGATTGGAGGGAAATCGCCGGATCGTATCCCATGGCCTGGACGAAGTATTGGCCGTGGATCACGGCGAACTCGATGTGCTCCAGCCCGTACTTGACGGCCGATTCGGCGGCGGTCCGGAAGTCGCCGCTTAACGGGCGCCAGTTGTCGGTGTGCAGTCCCAGCTCGATCATCGTCGATGTCCTCCGAGGTTTTCGGGGTGATTGGTTCGCTCGTTGGCACGGCTCGGCCGAGGCCGAGGGCAACAAACCGGCAGCATAAGGGCGGCCGGCCGCGGGCACAAGCCCCCCGGGGAAATCTGAGCACCACGGCGGACTCTGGAAAACTCGCCCAGATTGCAGTACGATCGCAAATGCTGCAATGTGCCGGCCGCTCGACGGAGGTCACACGTGCCCGATTTCCAAGACTTCAGCAAGGCCGTCTCCTGCCGGGGCAAGAAAAAAGGGTCGGGCCTAATTTGCCGGCACGGCCCGAAGGGTGCTTCGCACAAATTAGACCCGACACCTTTTTCCGTTTTCGGGCCGCGGCTTTTTGTAACCCCGTTCGCGACCAACGGTCGCGGCTTTGTGAGGACGTATCCATGCACTTTTCCCGCGTGACCACCGTTTTCGCGTTCACCACGGTTGTCGGTCTTGCGTGCCATCCATTGGCCGCCGAGCCGTACCGAACTTCCCGATGGGTGGGGGCAAACTACACGCCGGCCTGCTGCGTCAACGCCGTCCAGCTCTGGCACGAGTTCCGGCCGGAAGCGATCGAAGCGGAGCTGGCCGCGGCAAACAAGCACTTCGGAATCACCACTCTGCGAGTGTACCTGCACAACGTCCCCTACGACGCCGAGAAGGATGAATTCCTGAAGAGGATCGAAGCGTTTCTGGTCATCTGCGACCGGCACCGCATCAAGCCGGGGTTCGTGTTCTTCGACGACTGCTGGAACCACAAGGGGATCACGCTCCGCTCGCCGCCGCCGGTCAAGGGGCGTCACAACGGCCGCTGGGCCGCCTGCCCCCAGGACCTCGACCGGACCGAAGAAAAGCTGCCCGAACTGAAGCAGTACGTCCAGGACGTGATCCGGGACCACCGCCGGGACCAACGCGTGCTCTGGTGGGAGATCTTCAACGAGCCGCAGATGAAATCGGCCTACTCCGTCAGGCTCCGCAAGCTCGGCTACCGCTGGGCGAAAGAACTCAAGCCGATCCAGCCGGTGATCTGCTGCTGGGACGACAGCCCGGAAACCGACGTCGTCGATGCCCACAACTACGGCAACAACTTTGCCGCCTGGGACAGGCAGGCCGATTTGAACCCCAAGAAGGGAACCGTGTTTACCGAAGCGGGAGCCCGCTGGTTCGCCCCCCGACGCAGCAACGGCGAGCCCATCGAGGTGATCCGCTGGCTTCGGCGCCGCAAGGCGGCCGCAAAATACGTGCCCGGCGTGTATCTCTGCTGGGAACTGATGGTGGGCAACTCCAACTGCCGCTGGTACTGGGGCACCAAGGACGGCACGCCGGAGCCGACGATCCCCTGGTGCGGCCTGATGTGGCCCGACGGCACGCCCGTCTCCTTGGCCGAGGCCGAGGCCATCCGCCACTACACCACCGGCCGGCGAAGGGCGATGTTCTTCGACGACTTCCAGGACGCCCCGCCGGTCCCCCGGCGCCCCGGCTGGAAGACCTACGGCCCCACCGGTCCCGGTGGGAGCGGCGTCCTGGCGCTCGGCCCGGGCATGAAAATGATCGCCGGTGATCCGAAGTGGACCGACTACGTCCTGGAAGGCATGGTGATGCTCCAGGGCGATGGGGGCAACGCCGGGCTGGTCTTCCGCGTCAACGACCCGGGACCCGGCAGCGACCAGATGCACGGATACTACGTGGGCTTCGATACCCAGCAGCTTTACCTGGGCAAGATCAACAACAACTGGCAGCCGCTGGCCACCTGCGACCTGGGCAAGCTCCAGTGCAAGGTCGTGCCCGGCGTCTGGAACCTGATCCGCGTGGCGGTTGAGGGCAGACGCATCCGAGTATGGTTCGACCGCATGCACCCCTCGACCGATAAACAGCGCGGCCTGCGGATCGACTATACCGACCGGAAGGCCCCGGTCCTCTCCGGCAATATCGGCCTGCGGACCCACCGGGCCGGGGCATGGTTCGACAACGTCGTCGTCCTGCCGATCGAGTCCCTACTGCAGCCGCCTCCCACATAAAGCCGCGACCGGTGCTCGCGCCGGACGATCCCGACCGTTGTGCCGTTTACTGAGATTATCGCACACGGCGCAGAAAGATCACTGCTTCGTACAGTCCCCTCTTACTTTGACGCTTACGCATCCTGTCAATTCGATTTAACCGAAAACCGAAATGCTCGAATACCTCAGCCAGTATTCTGTCGGTTGGCAGGGGATTACCGTAGAACTTGCTATTCCCAACAACGTAGGCTACTCGGCACGTCTGTCTGCATACCTTCACTAGCTCGCCAATATGCTTGTACATGTCGTTGAAATACTTGATAACGTAGCTCGCCATGAGCCCACCGTTCTGAGGCACGCCGCGCATATGTGGAGCCAACAAATCCCGTATGAAATCGTTCCTCGCCATTACTCCTGAGGCCAGCACCGAAGTGGCTTTCCCCCATGTTCCGCCGATTGCATCGCTCTCCAATTGGCCGACCCCGCGCGCGCTCTTGATGAAGTCAAAGAAGAACAAGTGAGGGCGGGTTTCCCGAGCGTAGCTGAAGCGATTCGGATACGGCGGTGAAGTAAGTACCGCCGAAAACTTGCAGCGAGTCGGGAGAACGTCAGAGAGAAACTTGCTGTTTCCTGAGTAGACGTTCGCATCTGCGGATGGCAAATTGCCAACCGCCCGAAGATCCTGTAGCACTTCGTCTGTTTTCTCTCGTACGAGGTTGACCACGTCTACTGTTGGGAGTGGTTTCGGAGCAAACGTGAGAGATACGTGATTGTGCTTCGCGTTGCTGACGGGGATCAGAATTCCAAGAACAGCCATCCTGATTAGGTCGAGGTGATCTGGCGGCGCCTCGTAGTTTGACAGCACCTTGCGTATGCAAACCAACTGCGCCAAGTTGCCTGGAGACCACCAGCGCTGTGGATTGCTGATTCGCGGTATGAGTGACTGGTTCCTATGAACATAGGCCTTGGGGTCTGCCAGCACGTCGGCCCGAGCAACTGCACGCTGAAGAGTTGCGACGAACGCGCCGAATGACTCCTCAATCGCATCCAAGTCGCCGTAGTTGCGCGTCTTCACGGTCCCGACAAAGTGAAGATACGGATTAATCTCCACACTGCATGACGGGATGCCGCGGTATTTCATACAGAGAGGAACCGTCCCGACACCGCTAAACGGATCAAGCACCAAGTCACGTTGCCCCAGCCCGAATTCGTCGGCAATATCATTGGCAAGATCCGGTGAGAAACTGGGCGTGAGACGGTACCACCGATGTATCGGCAACGTAAGTTTGCCCAGGAACGTCACCGACTTGACGCTACGGTTCGTAAAACCTTGGTTCGTATCGAACAGCATCTTCTGTTTCACGTTGACAAGCTCCGCAATAGTGTGATCACGGGTTTGCGGAAGTCTTCCTTGTTGCGAACGAGAAAATCGTAGAAGTCGTAATCCGAAAACTGCTTTACCATATTGTAGCTCTCCATGCCTTCCTTGATGATCCACACGGTGCGGTAACGCTTGATGATCGTCGGATTGCTTTGGTTACAGAACAACGGCATCATCGGAAGAACGCCACTTACAAGAAGGTGACGTGCCATCGCTTCGTCAGCTTGTGTTCTTTTGCTATCGCCCGTCTGGTAACAGTGACGCTCTTCCATGCCTACGCCGAGAAGCGTCAGTTGCGGCTTCTTCGTTAGCTGTGTCAGTTCGTTCTTGCAGTAAGTAGAAATGCGTTGGCGCGGTTCTTGCTCTAATTGGTCAAATTCAAGATAAACGTCTGCACTACGGGTTTCGCCTTGCACGTCGGCCCTATAAGCGAGCTGCTCCGCAGTAAGGCTCAGTTGATGCATGAAAACCGCCTTTACCGCTGCTTCGTAGATGTCCCCAATCTTGCGGTGGATGCTGGTGATGGTGCCACCCGCCAGTGTTGCCGCTAGGTATTCGGGAGAATCTAGCCCGAAGATGCTGTAGAGAGGATCTCTGGCGTAACGCTGCCGTAAGCGTTGCTTCGTCCCCCCGGACTTTTTCACTGGACCGGGAACATAGTCCGCCAACTTGCCGAGGTGAGTCAGCGTGAGTGAATAGAGGGTTTCGTCAAGCGAACAGTTTATGCTTGCCACACGGGATCCTTTCACGTTGCCCGAAGGTTACTCGGTCGAGTAGCGAAGCACCGCTTCATATTCCAGTTCGTCAACTTCTTCAAGCAATTCCGCTTCCCGTTCCGCGGGATGGTGGGGATCACTCGCAAGTTGCCTGCGTCGGCAACTTCCCGGTTGGTCCGTCGCCATTCCCGGCCAATGGCTTCGTCGTTCATCATGTTCGCCATCGCTATTCGGGCAATCCTGCCACCTGCTTGCCTGCCGTGACAATCTGCATGTAGTTCGGATGAAGCGTTCTATTCTCCCAAGCCGCCTTTATATGGTCTGCAAGCTTGGGTAAGTCTTTCTTCAGGCTTGACTGCCACAATGTTGCAGTGTAATTGAAAACCCTTAGCATGTGGTCAACGTCAAAGATGGGCCCGGTTCCCTCTGCCCTGATCAATGCTACGGGCAATTCTTTGGCAATACGGATACCGAGCTCAAAGAGCACGTTGGGGTTGTGGTCTGTCAAGTCAGCAATGACCAAATCGGCTTTCAACAACTGGTCCACTATCGTAGACTGGATTACGTCACTCCCGCTCTGATTGGCGGTCTCTACGGAGAACCCAGCACTGTTACCCGCTGGGGTGATTATACTACTCAGCACTTCGTCAAAGAACCCATCAGGACGCGGTTCCACACCGCTTTCCCCAAACGGCATGATCACAAACGCAGTCCGATCAAACTTGCCCTTTGGTTGTCCCACAACTCGGATGTCCCCAGGTTGTTTCCGTTCTTCGGTAGGCTTAACGTGAATGTCGCCTATGCCATCTTCAATGCCAAGGTATTTGCAGTTCGCCTTGAACAGCTTGGTGAATTCACTGTGGAGATCTGGAACCAGCCCAAACTCGCTTTGCAGCACATTGTTTAGATACTCCTGTTCTGGCAGGCTCTTACTGCCCCCGTAGTAGTCATAGACCTTCTTGAATACCTCAATGCTGAAGAAGGCTTCGATCTTCTTTTCTCGTTCCGTTTTCTCATCTGGTGGGTAGACAATCGCCCTGCCCAAATCAGCCAACTCGATCTTGTCCGTATCCCTGCCCCCAATGGTTAGCCCGTAGTCCTGTGACGAAGCTGCGACGTAGAAGAAGTTTGTGTTGTTGCGGGCTACGCCAAGGGTGGCGCTGGCAACATCGTCGGTTTTCCAAGGATTGCCTCCATTCATTTCCTTGATCTTCTGGGCGATGATAAGCGCGTCCTCTATTGATCTGCGCGGGTAGGGACGCTGCAAATAGGCGCGCTTAGCTGTCTTCTTCTTGGTGCTCTTCTTCTTCGCAGCTTTCTTCTTCGCCGTCTTCCTTTTCTTTGCAGTCTTCTTCTTGTTGACTGCTTTCTTCTTCCCCGTCTGGTTTTCGGCAGCTTGCGTGGTCTGTTCTTCTGCCATAGCATCGTCCCCCGCTAAGCGCGAACATCAAATCGGAAACGTGGGCCCACGGTATTCACACGTTCACCAGTCTACACGTGTGGGGGGTGCTGTCAAGAGGACCTTGCCACACACCGACGGCGACGTGTCCTTTACACCACATTGCTCGTCTTCGGGGTGGTACGGGGGGACTACATCGGGGCAGATTCCGGGGATAGTGTCCGATCAGCGGGTGGGGCCGACTTCTTTCTCCCACTTGGTCAGGAGCCTTTTCAGTCGGGCCAGATCTTCGGGGCGGGCGCCAGGTCCGCTCGCCGCGGCGTTGTCGGAAAGAGCGTGTCCGCGGCTGCGGCGGGCTCACTCCGGCTCCGGGATCGCGTCGCTGCCGTTTCCTTCCACCAGTCGCTGCCCGGCCTTGCGGCCGAAGGTCCAGAACAGCGCCGGGCGGACGAGGAATTCCAGCAGCGTGCTGCTCACCAGCCCGCCGATGATCACGGTGGCAATCGGATAAAGAATCTCCTTGCCCGGCTCACCGGCGGCCAGGGCCAGGGGGACCAGGCCGATGCCGGAGGTCAGCGCGGTCATCAGCACCGGTGAGAGCCGCTCCTGTCCGGCGCGGATGAGCATCTGCGGCGAGAAGGTCTGGCCCTCGTTGCGGACCAGGTGCAGATAGTGGTTCAGCAGCAGAATCCCGTTTCGCGAGGCGATCCCGCCGAGCGAGATGATCCCCACCCAGGCAGCGATCGTAAGCGTCTGCCCGGTCAGCACCAGCGCGGCCACGGCGCCGATCAAGGCCATCAGCACGGCGGCCATCACCTGCAAGGCGAAATTGGCCGAGCGGAACATCGTGTAGAGCACCAGAAACACGCCCACCGCCAGAACGACCAGCAAGATGAAAATGGTCTTGCTGGCCGATTGCTGCCGCTCGAACTGGCCGCCGAACTCCACGAAGTATCCCGCCGGCAGGTCGTCTTGGATGGGCTCTACGGCGGCCTGGATCCCCTCGACCACGCCCACGAGGCCGTGCCCCCCGGCCACGTTGCATTGCAGCACAATCCGCCGGCAGACCTGCTCGCGATTGATCGTGTTCGGTCCGCTGGAACGTTCGATCCTGGCAACCGATCCCAGCGAGGTAGAGCCTCCGTCGGGCAGCTCCAGTCTGAGCCGCTTCAGCGCCTCCAGGTCTTCCCGGTGCCGTTCGTCGAGGCGCACCAGCAGGTCGAACGTGCGTTGCTCGATGAGCACCTGAGAGACGACTTTGCCGTGCATGGCCGTCTCCACAAACTCGTTCACCTCACCGGGCGTCAGCCCGTAGAAGGCCAGCCGGTCGCGATCCAGCTCGATGCGGAGCTGGGGGATGTTGATCTTGGGGTCCAGCCTGAGGTCCGTCACTCCGTCGATGTTCTTGATGGCCTCCTTCATTTTCCCGGCCGCGGCGTGGAGCACGCCCAGGTCTTTTCCGTAAACCTTGATGGCCACCTGGGCCTGCACGCCGGAGAGCATGTTCGAGATCAGGTGGGCCAGAGGCTGCTCGACCGTGGTCACCACACCCTGGTTGAGTTTGGCCATCTCATCGCGGATTTCTTCCAGCACTTGCTCCCGGCTTCGCCCGCTTTCGGGTCGGAAGTTGGCGATGATCTCGGTGACGTTTACCCCCACGGCGTGCTCGTCCAGCTCGGCCCGCCCGGTCTTGCTGACGAACGACTCCAGCCCCTCGATCTGTTGCAGGCGCCGTTCGACCCCCCGGGCGGCCTGCTTCGACTTCTCCAGCGAGGTTCCGGGGGGCAGGATCACGTTCAATTGCACCACCCCCTCGTCAAACGGCGGCAGAAAGTCTCTCTCCAGTCGAACGAACACGACGCAGCTCACGGCCACGGCCGATAGAGCCAGCAGCAGGACGAGACTCGGCGCTCGCAGGCTCAGTCCAATCCCCCATCCCCCCAGTTTCTTCAGCGCTTGCAGCACGATACTCTCACGCTCACACTCGCCGGATCGATCTGCCCGCACGATTACCAGCCAAAGCAGAGGCGCCGCCACCGCGCTAAAGGCCGCCTGGGCCCAGAAGGGCGCCTGGCGAAGCCACGCCGACGCGGCGGGCAGATACAGGTAAGCCAGCACCTCTGGCAGCAGCCAGCGGGAGAGGACCACCGACAGCAGCAAGGCCGTCACCCCCGCCAGCCAAGGCCAGATCCGCTTGCACCCCAAGAGCCAATAGGAAAGCACCGGCGTCAGCGTCAGCGCCACCAACAGCGAGGAGAGGATCGATACGATGTAGGCCGCCCCCAAGGGCGCGAACAGCCGGCCCTCCATGCCGCTAAAGGCAAACACCGGCAGGAAAAACAGCACCACGATCAGGGTGCCGAAAACAATCGGATTGCGGACCTCCGCGCTGGCCCGAAACACCACCAACAGCGCCGACTGGGGATCCTTGCGGAGCCGGTTCTCGCGGAGCCGGCGAAAGACGTTCTCCACGCCCACAATCGCGTCGTCGACCAGCTCTCCGATGGCCACCGCCAGGCCGCCCAGCGTCATCGTATTGATCGACAGGCCAAAAAGCCTGAAGACCAGGGCGGTGATCACCACCGACAGCGGGATGGCCGTCAGCGTGATAAACGTGCTGCGGAAGTTTACCAGGAAAATGAACAGAATCACCACCACCAGCAGGAAGCCGTGCCAGAGTGCCTGCCTGACGTTGGCTACGGCCAGATCGATGAAGGCCTTCTGCTGGTACAGCTCCGGATGGATCTGGATATCGTCGGGGAGCGTCTTTTCCAGGTCGCGCAGGGCCTCCAGCACGTCTTGGGTGACCTTGCGGGTGTCGGCCCCGGGCTGCTTGTTGACCGTCA
>CAZUAM010000260.1:0-6693 GCA_964618095.1 uncultured Planctomycetaceae bacterium
CCGTGTCGACCATAAAGCTACCAATCGTAGCAATGACAGCTTGAAAGGGGTGGGGTGTGCGACCCTAACGAACGCGATGAATTGATTGGGCGGTTGTATGAAGCCACCGCCCGGCATTTCCGCGACATCCGGGTAGTCGAGATCCACAAGATGCAGCAACGCGCCAAGTCTAACAACCCCCGATTTCGCGTTCACGACTTGGCGGGCGACATTTGGGACGCGGCCGGGCTTGAGGACGCAACGCCCCTGGCCGAATGGATCGCGGAGCAGCCAGAGTCGGATTCACGGGCGATCATTCTCGAACAAGGGCCGGCCACCCTCTCCAAGGACGTCATGTTCTCACCGAACGTCGTATACTTCGGGAAAGGGCACAAGAGCCACATCGACTGCCAGTCGCGTGGGCAGGCAGAACTTATCGTCCGTTTGGCGAATCTCGGCATAACGGGGGAGGTGAAACTACCCGCCGACTCGGCCCCGTGCATCAAGCTGTTGGAGCGCGTCGACCGGCGCATCGAAGGCGCCGCCGCGCGGTTCAAGGAACTGGCGGAAAGTCGGACCGGAGATGATCGCGTGCGGCAGCAGCTTATGGAAGTGCTGGAAGGCTGGTTTGTGCTGGGGCGGGACCTAGACAAACCCGGCACGCCCACCGAAGCCCACTATGAACCCCATGGGGCCGATGCCGAAATCGAGAATCGTGAAGGAACGTGAGAAATCAATTCGTTCACATTCTTTCACGCGCGCGTGTAATCAAGACCCTTGCGCACCCTTTTCACATGTTTTCAACGGCCCGCGCGCGGCCGTCGCGTCGCGAGGCAGTTCCGTTACGCGCGCCGGTCGGGAGTTTATGCCGGCAGCAGGGTGGCCAAACCGATGCGCACAGCGAACCGCGACACTGTCCCCACGATCACCTTGCCGGGCGCGGCCCGGCGGTTGTTCAAGCGGGCTCAGTGATAGAAGCTCGTCTTGGGCAGCGCCAGCTTGAGCATCTTGATGCCTTGGTCGGTGACGTGGGCGTGCTCGATCATCAGGGCCCGCAGCTTCGTAAGCCCGCTGAGATGCCCCAGCCCGGCGTCGGTCACCGAGGTGTGAGAGAGATACAACAGTTCGAGGTTCACAAACGGCCTCACGTGCACCAGCCCGGCGTCGGCGACTGCCGTGCCGTTGAGCTCCAGCGTAGTCAGCTTGGTCAGCCCCCGCAGATGACTCAGCCCTGCACCGCTGACCTGGCAGTCGTTGAGCTTCAGCCGGGTCAGCTTCGTCAGCGGCTTCAGGTGGACCAGCCCGGCGTCGGTGACGCGCGTTCCGTTGATCCAGAGCAATTCGAGATCGGTCAGACCACTGAGATGTGCCAACCCGGCGTCCCCGATCGGCGTCTCGGCCAGGAAGAGCGTCCTGAGTTTCTTCATTCCTTTGAGATATTCCAGCCCGCGGTCGGTAACCTGGGTACCGGAGAGGTATAACGTGTGAAGATTGGCCAACCCTTGCAGATGGGCCAGCCCGGCGTCGGTGATATTCCTGCGGTCGAGACACACATCCTGGAGGGTGTGCCGGTCCTTCAGCCGCTCGAGCCAGGCATCCGCGACCTTTGGGCCCAGCAGATCGACGCTGACCAGCCCGTAGTCGTCGTTCAATCCGGCAGAATTGCGCCAGCCGCGCAGCTCCGCCAGCCCGCTAAGCTTCAACGGGTCGACCGTCGCTTGCAGCCCCGGCAGTGCTTTCTTCAACTCGCGTAGTCCAGCGGCAGTGACCTCGGTCTCCAGCAGCTCCAGCAAGCTGAGTTGGCCAAGCCCCTTCAGATGTTCCAGCCCCGCGTCGCCGACTTGCGTGTAGTTCACCGAGAGGGTCTTCAGGCCGGCGAGTCCGGCGATGTGTCGCAGTCCCGCGTCGCTGATTCGGGTGTCGTCGAGGTGCAGGCTTCTCAGGCCGGAGAGTCCCTTGAAGTGCCCTAGGTCTGCGTCGGTTACCGCCGTGCGGCTGAGCCGGACCGAGCGGATCCTGCCTTGATCGCCAGCGGCCAGAATCGCCCCCAACCGTTGGAGCGCGACTGCGGCGTCCTTGTCATCGGGATGAACGTCAGCGAGCTTCGGCTGCGGCGAATCGGGCCGAATCGTGATCTCGACGGGATTGCTCAGCAACACCACCTCGCGCTGTTGATCAGGTCCCTGGCGCGGCCCTTTCTCGGCAAACCCTTCCCAGGCGAAGCGCACGACGTGTCTGCCCGGGTCCAGCCCCAGTGGTTGCTTGTTGTCGACCTGTTTCCAGTTTACGTCCAAGGTGATCTTCAAGGGCTGCTCGTCCTTGGTGCGGAACTTGCTGCTGCCGTGCGATTGGCCCTGCCATTGCCCCATTGGGCCGCTCCAGCGATGCCAATGCCCGTCGACTTCCAACCGGGCACCGAACGATGGATGATTCGAGAGGAACAATATGGTCTCTGTCTGATGCCGCACATAGGCCTTCAGCGTGAGCATTTCCGCGGCGCCCCAGGTCGGTTTGTCCGCCTCCAATCGGCACTGCACGCCGGCGACCGCCTTGCCCCAGGCTTCGTCGTTGGCATCCTCCGCCGTCGGCTCCGATGCACCCGGCCGGGCTGCGGATCCCAAGAGCAATGGGGTCAACTTCAGCTCATCCTTGACTTGGGTGCGGAGCAGATGCAACGTCGTATCGGGCTTGCCCGCCTCGTAGATGGTCACCTCGATCTCGGCCACGGCTTCGTACTTGCCCGGTTCGAGCTTCTCGAGCCCCTCGATCTCCGACTTCTCCCGGAAGAGGCCGAAGCCGTGCTGCGTCGTGGCCGCAAAGGACCACTCACCGCCGGTGTTTCCCACGTCGAGCGGGACGTCGCCCAGGCGGAGGCGGACGAGCCGGTGCTTGATGATCAGGTTGTGATCGGTGGTCGACGACGCCACGCGCCCGCCAAAGTGGCTGATGCCGAAGCTCAAGCCGAGCTTGCCGTCTTCGCGGGTGATCTGTAGGGCCAAGAGCTTCCAGGTGGGATTCGACTGTTTGGCATACCGGGTGAAATCGGCGTCGGAAACCTTCCCCATCACCCGGGCCGTCTCCAGCCAGTTGCCCCACGCCCCGTCCCACTTCTGATCGAGGTCGGCCTGGAGATCAAGTACCTTGTCGGTGATCTGGCGAATCTTCTCGTCCGACAACTCGCCCGCGTTGAGTTGTCTCAGCAGGACGCCGGGGTCCCCTTTGGCGGCCTCCAGGCGCTGCTGGGCGATCCGCGCGATGGCTGTGCCGCGGTAGCTCTCGGCAATCTGGCGGAGCCGGGCCAGGACTTGGGGCGTTGCCCGTCCGCCCCGGCTCCGGTCGATGCTGGGAACGATTCCCTTGACAGTTTCCAACTCGCTGGCCGAAAGGACTTTGCCGATGGCCGCGGCCTTCTTTCTCCGCTCCCACTCGGCCACGCGGAATTGGTGCTTGCTTCGCTCACCCAGCCCGCCAAGCATCGCATCGGGCTCCTGAGGACGAGGTGCAGTCGACCACTCCCGGATCCGCCGCCGGCAGGTCTGGTTCATCATTTCCAGGGCCCGGGACCGGTATCGGGCCACTTCCTCCTTGTCACTACCCAGGACCGAGAGCAGACTGGCAGCTCTGACGGCAGCGTTCGGCACCGCCACCTGGGCTTCCCAGCGGCCGCCGGCGCCCATGTTAGTGTAGTACGCCATATGGTCGTAGCGATCCACGATTCCTCGGAACATCGCCAGGGCCTCTTTTCGTCGGGGCCACGTGCTGGTCCGGGAGTCATAGAATTCCTTCAACATCACGGCCACCCGGTATTCCAGGGCAACTTTCTCCGGATGGTCCGATTGCCATGTCAATGCGTTGCGAAAGTGACGCAGCTTGGTATCGAAATCCGTTGCCCGCTCGCCCAGTGTTTGCTGCTGGCGGAACGCGTCCAGATCGGCTATCGTGATCTCCGCGGTGTACCAGGGGCTGGTCAGCTTCCGATTGCAGAGGCGATCGACTCCCGGCTCGGTCCATGCCCAGCGAAGATCCGGCACCAGCACGATCCGCCAGCGGAACTTGCCCGGCCGCAGAGGAACGTCCGGGCTGGGCTGGAAGGTGTACTGCCGACCGGGAGGTGAGTGGCCGTCGATGCAACTGAACCCGCCGTAGAAGTGCGGCTTGCCGAAGATCTTGCCGTCGATCTCGACTTCAATCGGCAGCCGGGCGACGATGTCCATGTCGAATCCGGCCCGCGGTTCGATCTTCACGGCCGGTGCGGTGACAAGAAACTTCTGCTCGCCGGAATCCCAGGCATACTGCTTGGCAAGGCCTTCCACGAACCGAACCGCCTTTTCCTGCGGAAGGTTCTCGCTGCCGGGGGCCACGATGCTCTCGGGCTTCAGTTCCGGGTCAATTCGCAACTGTCCCGGCCGCCACCAACTGTGGCGCCACTGGCCGGCCCGCTTGGTGACCTCCAGCCGAACCTTCAGCGGATAGTCGCCCGGTTGCAGATGGGCGGGAAACCAGAGGTACTTGCTGTCGCTGCCGCGTGTCTCACCTTGCTGAATCACTGTCCCCTTAGCGTGCTCCCCGACTTGCTGCTTGTCCTCCAGCACGACGCGATAGCTCGCCTTCAAAGGACCCTCCGGCCCAAACGGGTCCGAGAGAACATCGGTTTGCACGATCACACCACGGAAACTCACCCCGCCCTCTCTGGCGTATCCCGGCGGATACGCCTCGCGCAGGTCCCAGCCAACCAGCAGAGTGTTTTCCAACAAGCTGCGCTTCTGCCGGTCGCTCAGCAGCCCCTGCTCCCAAGCCTTGAACAGCAGGTCGGCGACGACCGGGACGCGGCTGAACTGGTCCTTGTATTTGACGCGTGTCTCGAACAGATAGGGAACGGCCGCGGCCAAACGCTCCTTCAGCCACTTCTGGCTCGGAACGTACGGATCGTCTCGTTGCGGAAGCACCAGATTGGCCACGTGCTTTCGATAGACCTCCACCGACGGGGCAGCAGCCTTCTCGGCATCAGGCGCCGGCTTGTCGGCCACGATTTCGATCTCGACCGGATTGCTCACGGCACGGACGGGCTTTCCGCCACCGGCTTCCGTCACGGCCCCCAAGGTTCCCACGAGGGCCACCCGCATCGTGTGCTTGCCGGGGGTCAACTCCAGGGTGCGGGGGGGTTCCGTGCGGCGCCAATTCTTCGGGCTCAGCGGCAAGACGCCGCCGCCCGCGTGCTCCCCACCGGCCCGAATCGCCAGCGGCCGTTTTCTCACCCGGGACGGGTCGATGTACCATTGCCCGTCGAACTCCAGGTTGTAAATCGTCCGCCGTCCGCGGGTATCGTAGAGCGTGCTCTTGGCCCCGTTGCGAATATCGGCCTTGAAGGTTGGGGTGTCGCCCGCCTTCCAGACGCGCTTGTCCGCCCGCAGCCGAACCTGCACGCCCTCGACCGCCGGTCCCCACCGGGGCTGTTTCGACTGAATCGACTCGACGGCCTTGCGTGCCTCGTCCCGCACCACGGTGGGGCCGCGAGTTTTTGTCGTGGTTCGATCGTCGAGCAGTTTCTCCAGATGAGGCAGTGCCTTGGGGTCCCCAAATTCCGCAAGCGCCTGGCACGCGCTGACACGAACATCAGGGCTTTCGTCGCTCAACGCTTCGATCAGGTGTGGCACGGCCCGCGCGTCGCCCGACGCGCCAAGGCCTTCGGCGGCATGCCGGCGATACGTCCATTGCGAGTCTTTGAGGAACTTGGCGACCGTTGGAACACCGGCCGGATCGCCCAGTTTTGCCAAGGCGCTGCCCGCCCAAAGATGCCGGTGTGGGTCCTCATGCTTCAGCACCCGCTTCAGGGCCGCAGTGGCCCGCTGATCGCCGATCTCTCCCAGGGCCCATTCGATATCGCGATGTTCCTGCTCTTTGTCGAGGAACTCGATCAGCACCGGCACGGCTCTCTTGTCGCGGAGCTTTCCGAGGACGTGGATCGCATAGTATCCGTACCGCTGTTCGAGAAACGGTTCGCCGGTGTCGCTGCGTGGCCGCTCCAAAGGCCTGAGTTTCTTCGTCTTGAGTTCCGAGATAATCGCCTCCAGACCTCGCTCGTCGCCGAGACCCGCCAGCACGAAGCCGGCGTTGCAGCGCAGATGCTCATCGTCTGAATCGAGGTGTCGCGACAATGCCGGAATGAGGGACCGATCGCCCGATTTGACCATCTGCTGGGCGATCTCTAGTTGCTGCCAGCCGTACTTCGCCTTCTCGAAGGCCTGGACGAGTTTTGCCGTCGGATCGGGCGGCGCGCCCTCGACGGCCGGGCCTCGGGCCGCCGCCTTCTCGCCACCGGCCGCCGGCTCGTCGGGGACGATTTCGCTCTCGGCCGCGTTGCCCGACCAATCGGGCCAGGGCGGCTTGTCCTTCCGCTGGAAATGGAAGCCGCGAGGGAAGAGGCCCGGCGTGAGCGGGGGCTCGCCGATCTTGAACAGCCTGCCGGCTCGGATCTGTTCCCGGTTGGCCTCCAGCAGTCTCCGCCATCGGGCCGCCAACTCGCCGGCCTTGCTCCAGTCGGTGTTCGAGTGGCCATGACCGCCTTCACGCTCGACGACCTCGATCATCAGAGCGAGGATCCACGGATAGAGGCTCGAATCGACCGGACGGGGCCGCCCCAACTGGTCGATGCAGATCTCCAGGACGCGGTCACGGCCGGCCCCACATGCCAGGGCCGCCCGGTGGGCCGACTGC
>CAZUAM010000260.1:6703-9428 GCA_964618095.1 uncultured Planctomycetaceae bacterium
AGCCACTGGTCGTCGGCCGCTCGCAGCACTTCCAGCAGCGGTTCCCGGTACTGCTCCGCCTTGGTGGTGGCGGCCAGTTCGCACGCCGGAATGCTCACGGCCAGGTGTTCGTCGCTCAGCAGCGGAATGACGGCCTCGCCCAACGGCCCCAGCGGCACGTTGCGAAGGTTCTCCAGGGTCACGCTGCGGACGTACGGAATCGGGTGCCGCAGCAATCCGCCGGCGGTGGCCTGCCAGTCGGCCGGCCGGAAGTCGGCCCGGCGGCCCAAGGCCAGCATGAACAGCGCGGCCTGGCCGGGAGTCTGGGGGTCGCTCGGCACCGGTGCCCCCCGCTCGATCAACTGCCAGCCGGCCCGAATCATGCTGCCGCTGGCGTTGGCCGGCCGCGGATAGGCGTTCTGCTCCGTCGGATCGTCCTTCATATCTTCCAGCACACGGTTCAGTGCCTTCATGAACCGGGGAAAGTCCGTGGGGCGGCCTAGGCACTCGAAAATGCGGGCCGCCTTGATCAGGCTGGGGCGGTCCTTCTTGGCCAGCAGCTTCCAACCCACGGCGACCACCTCCGGCTGCATCTCGTCGCGCCACGATCGGCGGGCCAGCCGCTGCTGATTCGCCCTAAACGCGTACTTATCGAGGTCCGAGAGGGGCAGACGGCGCAGAAGTAACTCCAGCGATTTGGCGGCGATGTCTCGATCCGGGCAGTCGAGCAACCGGATCAGCGCCCGGGTGGCCTCCGGCGTGGGGATCGACCCCACGGCCGTTGCCCCCGGTTGGCTCCCCTTCCGGGCCAGCTCCTCGACGATCCGCAAGTAGACCGGATGGCGAAGCGTGGTGACGTCCTGGTAGGGCCGGGTTTTCCGGCCGTAGGTGGCGTTGGCATCCGTGGGCAGCGCGAGCATCTCGGCGACCACCCGCCGGGCCTGCTCCCGGTTGGGGAGCATCAGCTTGATCGTGGTCTCGACGATCGGCGCACGGTGCGGGCCCTGGGGCAACGCATTGGTCATCAAGTTTTTCCATTTTTCGCCCGGGTCGGCCTTCTCCCAGCCCAAGTCGTGATAGACCCGGATCTTGTACACGCCCGGCTTCTCGAAGTCGCAGTACCGCATCAGCGGAAGCGAGGCCCAGAACGCCTCGTCCGACTTGAGCGTTCGCTCACCACCCAGGCCACCCATGTTCATGACCGAGGGATACGGATCGTCCACCGGCCTGCCGTTCTCATCGGTGGCAATCACCTTGAATCGCAACGCCCGGGGAGAGCCTCGGTAATCGTGGCCAAAGCCGACCTCAAACGGCTCCTCTCCTCGATTGGTCACTCCATAGTGCAGCAGGACGTTTTCGCCCAGGAAGTACGCCCTCTTGTCCAGCACTAACTCCACGTACGCCGCTTCCCGGCTCCCCGTCCCGCTGCTACCCTCGGGTTGGTCGGGCCGGGCCGGAGCCCCGTCTTGGGCCATCGCCACTGCTGCCTTCCCGTTGACCTTTACCTCGTCCACCGTAACCAGCAGCTCGCTGCGGTCTTCCCCATCTCCGGTGCGGCTTTCTGCCAGCAGCCACAATCCGGGCTGGTAGAGGCGGAACTTCCAGTCCCAGTTCATCGAACCCTTTTCGATCCGAATCGCCAGCGGCACGAACCGGCCGTCCCCTAGACCCATGTATCGAGAGAACGTTTCCCGCACGCCGCCGATGTCCGTTCGCACCGGCCGGTAGGTCGTCTTGTCGAGCACCAGCAGGCCTTCCCGCAGCGGCGTGCTGAAGTAGCCGCGCCACGTGCCGGAGATGCCGTTCCCGGCGGCGATCTTCACGCTGTCCTGTACCAGGAACCTCAGCAGGATCGTGTCCTGGCCGACTTCCACCTGGCGGAAGACGACTTTCTCCGGACGGGAGGCCAAGATGTGGGGCGTGCCGAAGTAGGTGATCCCTTGCCGGATCGCGCCGGCGGCCCGCGCCGGGTCGTCAACCCGATAGGTCTTGGGCGAATCGTTGCCGAGCCGGAAGCGATACTCGTAATTCTGGACCCCCGCCGGAGGCGGACCGAGCCAATGGCGGCAGGCCGCCGCCATCTTCCTCAGATACGACCGGCCCTCGTCTTGAAGCTCCTCGGCGACCGGCGGCCGGACCGACGGATCGTCCTCGACCAGCTTATCGCCGACCTCATTGCCCTGCGGATCGGTCACGCTGGTGATCCGAAACACGTCGAGGTTGTACTGGGCGTAATGGGCGAGCTGCAACTTGACGCGGTAGGACCCGGGGCCGGGGAAGGTAATCGGCTGGGTCCGTCCCTGGTCGGCGACGCTGAACCACCAGCCATAGTCCGCCGGGATGCCCTCGAAACGGAACCGCCCCTCGCGGTCGGTTTTGCCCTGGGCCAGCACACTCGTTGAAGGCAGCATTTGCTTGCCCCGGACCGAGATCTGTTTGTCGGAGATCGGCTTACCCTGCTCGTCAACAACCTCGCCCTCGAGGCTGGCGGCAGGGACCATCACGAAATCGAGCCGACGGGGCTTGCCCGGTACCACCACCCGCTCTCGTTGGCCGTACCAGTGGTCGCCTTTTTCAGGCAGCTTGTCGCCCATCAGCAGGCCACCCTGGCGGCAGAGATTCTTCTCGGTGTAGCCCGACTTGAAGGCGAAGATCGTGGCCGCCTGGACGCCGGCGCCCCAAGTTCCGTCGTCCTTGCGAATCCTCATGCCGGGCCCGAAGCGGAGCGTGTAGTTGCCCTGCTGAT
>CAZUAM010000261.1:0-9425 GCA_964618095.1 uncultured Planctomycetaceae bacterium
AATTCCCGAATTCTTGAATAATCCGGGCTAGGGGCAATCTACAATTCAGGGGGCCGGGAGGTCCCGCGCATGTTGCCGTGGTGCGCCCAAGCCCGGGGAGGGGTATGCAACCGTCCATAGCAGTAGGCGCGAGGCGAGGGCTTGGCTGTGCCCCCGGCCTCTTGGTGAAGACGGAATGCGAGAGAGACGATGGCCGAGCAGACCGAGTCCGACGGCTCCACAGGCAGGTTCGACAGTCCGGTGGTGTACCTGCTGGGAGTCCTGGCGCTGTTGCTGGCCGGCGGGGGAGTCTCTGCGTACCTGATTCTCAGCCGGCCGAAGCCAAGTGAGGGGCCCGAGGAGGTTTCCGCGCGTCTGGTGCGGGTGTTTGCGGCGCAGAAGACGTCCCACCGGCTGGCGATTACCGCGTACGGGACCAGCCGAGCCGCCGAGGTGTGGGCGGCGATCGCCGAGGTCAAGGGTCGGGCGGTGGAGGTGAATCCTCGCTTCGAGCCGGGTGAGATCCTTCCGGCCGGGACGGTGCTGGTGCGGATCGATCAGACCGACTACGAATTGGCCCGCGATCGGTTCCAGGCCGAAGCCAAGGCCAAGCAGCTACAGATCAAGGAGTTGAACCAGACTGAGGACGACTTGCGAGAGGTTCTGAAGTTGCAGGAGCGCCAGCTTGAGTTGGCTCAGGCCGAATACGAGCGGGAGCGGAAGCTGCACGCCAAGAAGGCGGTCCCGCTCAGCACGTTGGAGGTGGCCGAGAACGCCTACGTGACGCAACAGACGGCGGTGCAGAAGACCAGGAACGCTTTGGCGCTGGTGTCGGTACAGCGGCTTCAATTGGAGGCGTTGCTCAAGGTGGCCACGGTTCAGTTGGACCAGGTCCGGCGGGACCTGGATCGGTGCCAGATCAGGTTGCCGCTGGACGCCCGCTGCGCGTCGAAATCGGTCGAGGACGAGCAGCTTGTCACCGCCGGCGAGCGTCTGGGGACGTTTCTGACGCTGAAGGCGGCCGAGGTGGTGGCGTTGGTGGAGACCCGCAAGGTGGCTGCGTTGATGCGGGGCGATAGCGAGAACTCCGCGCCGCTCGACCTGACCGCGATCAGTCGTCAGGGATCGCTCTGGAAGAGATTTCCGATTCCGGTGGAGGTGAGCTGGGCGTTGGGGGAGGAGCCCGTGGTGTGGTGGGGCCGGCTGACGCGGATCGGCAGTTCGCTGGACCCGGGGACGCGGACCGTCCCGCTGATTGTTGAGGTCCCGGACCCGTACGAGGACATCTGGCCGGGGGGCCGCCCCCCGCTGTTGCCCGGCGTCTTTTGTGAGGTTACTGCCTACGGGGCGACGGTGAAGGACGTGGTAGTGATTCCCCGCGACTGCCTCCACGAGATCTCGCGGGAGCGCCTTCAGGAGGGCAGCGACAGCCGCGCGGTGGTCTACCTACTGCGGAATTGGAAGTTGTTTATGGAAGACCTGCGCGAGGGGGAGTTGCGGGTTGAAGAAGTGGGCGAGGAGGGGTTGCCCGTCGAAGAAATCCGCGACGGGAAGCTGTACATCCAAGGGATGCGCGACGGGAAGCTGTTTGTTGAAGAGGCAGGCGACGCGAAATCGCCCCGCAAAGAAGAGCGGAACAGGACGTTGCGGATCCACGGGGAGTTGCACGTGGAGGAAGTGCGGGTGCTGGCCCTGGAGAAAGACCGCGCCGTGATTGGGAAGGGGATCGGGGAGGGCGACCTGGTGATCCTCAGCGACGTCCCCCGGGTGCAGGTTCTCAGCGAGGTGCTCCTGGCCAGCGAGGAGATGCCGTTGCGTGGCGCGCTGGTCGAGAACCCGGTGAAGCCGCGCGACAAGATCGGTTTCCCAGACGATCTCTTCGAGGAGTTGGACGAAGCGGAGGACCAGCAGGCAAGCGAGCTCTCCGCCGATCGTTTGCCTACCGCCGCCCCGCCCGTGGAGATGACGCCGTGATCGGTTACTTCGTACGTCATCCGACGGCGGCCAACCTGTTGATGTTGATCATCATTCTGCTGGGGGTGCTCGGGGCGTTCTCGCTGACGCGGGAGGTCTTTCCCGAGTTCGCCTCGGACTTCATCAACGTCCGCGTGATCTACAAGGGCGCCGCGGCGGACGAGGTAGAAGAGACGATTTGCCGGCCGATCGAGGAGGAACTCGAGGGGATCGAGGGGATCGAAGAGGTTCGGTCCACCTCCCGCGAGAGTCTGGCCATGGTGACCGTCGAAGTGGCCGACGGCTACGCGGTGGGCGACGTTCTGAAGGACGTGGAGAACGCCGTGGAGCAGATCGACTACTTTCCCGAGGACGCCGAGGACCCGATCGTCTGGGAGGTGGATCGGCTCGACCCGGTTTGTACCGTGTCGGTTTGGGCCAAAGGAATGCCGGAGAAGGATCTGTTGGCCCTGGCCGACACGATCAAGAGCGAGTTGCTGGCGCTGGACGAGGTGAGCCTGGTCAAGATGAGCGGCTTCTCGGAGCACCAGATTCGCGTCGAGGTCCGCCAACAGGACCTCCTGGCCCGGGGGCTGACGATCGGCGACGTCGCCCGGGAGATCGAGGCCCAGAGCATTGACCTGCCCTCGGGCAGCGTGGAGACCGGGGAGCGGGAGATCAAGATTCGCATGGTCGATCAGCGTCGCCGGGCGGAGGATTTCCGCGACTTGCCGATCCAGGTCAGCCCGGCCGGGGCGAGGATTCTGTTGCGTGACGTGGCCACGGTGAGCGACACGTTCGAGGACGAATGGACTCGGGCCACGTTCCAGGGCCGCCGGTCCGTGGCCCTGGAGGTCCAGAAGACCCGCAGCGAGGACGCCATCCAGGTACGAAGGGCCGTGAAGGCCTACCTGGACGGCCGCCAGAAGTCGGTTCCGCTGGGCGTACGGCTCACTCTCTGGGGCGACTGGTCGCTCTACGTTGCGGACCGGCTGGGGATGCTTTTGGAGAACGGCGCCTGGGGATTCGGCCTGGTCTTCTTGACCTTGTGGATGTTTTTGCGGCTTCGCCTGGCGATCTGGGTGGCGATCGGCATCCCGGTCTCTTTCCTGGGGACCCTCTACGCGATGCAGCAGTTCGACATGAGCCTGAACATGATCACCATGTTCAGCCTGATCATGGCGGTGGGGATCATCGTCGACGATGCGATCGTGATCGGAGAGAACATCTTCGCCCACTACCAACGGGGGACCCCCGCGGCGGAAGCAGCCATCAACGGGACCAAGGAGGTGGGCCTGGGGGTGGTGGCCTCGATGCTGACGACCGTGGCCGTGTTCATGCCGCTGATGACCATGCAGGGCGAGATCGGCAAGGTTCTGCGGGTGATGCCCATTGGGGTGATCACGGCGTTGAGCGTCAGCCTGGTGGAGGCGTTTCTGATCCTGCCCAACCACTTGAGTCATTCGTTGGACAAGATTCCCAAGCAGCCCAACCGGATGCGCGCGGCGATCGACCGTTTCGTGCAGTGGTCGACGCAGCGCGTGTACGGCCCGGTGCTGGACTGGTCGGCCAGGCGTCCGTTGATTCCGTTGGCGGCGATCGTGATGCTGCTGCTGGTTTCGCTGGGGATGCTGTTGGGCGAGCGGTTGAAGTTCCGGCTGTTTCCGGAGCTGGACGGCGATTTCCTGGTGGCCCGAGTAGAGCTTCCCGCGGGGACCGATCTGGCCGTGACCGAGCAGGTCGTGGGGCAGATCGAAAGGGCCCTGGACGAGGTCCGAGAGACCTTCGGACCGCAGCCGGGGAACCAGGAGCTGATCCGGCACGTGAGCAGTTCCTTTGGCTTTAGTTGGGAGATGGGCGACGACCCGGTGCCGCCGGAAACGGGTAGCCACCTGGCCCAGGTGATCGTGGAGTTGCGCACCGCCGACAAGCGGAGCGTCTCTTGCGACGAGATCCTGGCGGTGTGGCAGGGCGCCGCACGCGACCTGCCCGACGTGGTCAGCCTCACCTTCGAGCAGATGCAGGTCACGCCCGGCGGGAAGGCGGTGGACATCGAGCTGCGGGGCAACGACCTCCGCGAGCTGAAGCGGGCCAGCCTGGAATTGCAGGACCGGATTGCCGGCTACCCCGGGATCCGCAACGTGAGAGACAATCTCCGCCCCGGCAAGGAGGAGGTCCTGGTGCGGCTGAAACCGGCCGGGCGTCCCTTGGGGATCACTTCGGCGAGGCTGGCGATGCAGTTGCGCGAGGCGTTCTGGGGGAGCATCGCGGAGGAGTTTCAGCGGGGTCCCGATACCTTCGAGGTGGAGGTGCTGTTCGCCCCCGACGACCGGCGGTCGCTGGCCGACCTGGACGATTTCAAGGTGCGGACTCCCGACGGCCGGATGGTGCCCTTTCAGGAAGTGGCCACCGCGGAGAAGGTACGTGGATTCTCCCAGATTGTGCGGGTCAACCAGGGACGGACGATCTCCGTCAGCGCCGATCTGGACACGAGCAAGGGCAACGCGAAGCAGATTATGGACAACCTGGAAGACGACTACTTCCCGGAGTTCCTCCAGCGAAACCGCGGCGTAACCATCAATCTGGAAGGCCAGCGGAAAGAGACCATGGAGACCGGTCTGAGCGTGGCTCGCGGTTTCGCCATCGGCGTGTGCATCATCTTCCTCTTGCTTTCGTTCGTCTTCCGGTCGTTCATCGAGCCGTTGATCGTGATGGCGGCCATTCCCTTCGGGCTGATCGGGGCCGTGGCCGGACACCTCCTGTTGGGGATCGACATGACCATGCCCAGCATCGTGGGATTCGTGTCGCTGTCGGGCATTGTGGTCAACGATTCGATCATCCTGGTGAGTTTCATCAAGTTGCGGTTGGCCGAAGGGAAGAGCGTGCATCAGGCGGTGCACCAGGCCGGGATGGACCGCTTCCGCCCGGTGCTGCTGACCTCGGCCACCACCGTGGCGGGCCTGTTGCCCGTCATGCTGGAGAGGAGCCTCCAGGCCCAGATTCTGATCCCCATGGCGGTTTCCATCTCGTTCGGGCTGATGTTTGCCACCGTGTTGGTGTTACTGCTGGTGCCGTGTTTGTACAGCATCCTGGCCCGGCTGGGCTGGAGCCAGAAGATCGAGGTCGACTGAGAAGTCCGGGATCAGCCGCCTGTCCCCCTTGCATATCCACGGGGCTTGTCCTAATCTGAGTATTGGGTGGCAAGGTCCACTCTACCTCCTCGGGAACTCGAACGGCGGGCACCATGAAACTCACTAGCCGACGACTCACTTACCTGTTTTCCATCTGGCTGGCTTTTGCCTCGGTCAGCCGTGCCGCAGAGCCGGCCGATCTGCCGCCCACGCACGGTGTCGAGCCGGAATTGTACGCCACGGGGTTCGAATTTGCCGAAGGCCCGGCGCTGAATCCGAAGGGCGATCTGTTCGTGGTCAACTATCGGGTCAACGGCACGATTGGCCGCATTGCTCGCCTGCCCGACGGAACCGCGGGCATCTTCTGCGACCTGCGAGAGGCAGAACCCTTGGAAGGGCGACAATCAAGGGCCAACGGTTTGAAGATCGACGGCGAATTGCGGCTGATCGTGGCCGACTCCGGGGCGGGACGTTTGTTGCGGGTGTCGGCCGACGGCAAGAGCGCGGAAGTGCTGGCCGACCGATGCGGAGGAAATCGCTTCAACAGCATCGACGACGTGGCGCTGGACCGCAAGGGGAACATCTATTTCAGCGATCCGGGCGGCTCCAGCGTCAAGGACCCGATCGGCTCGGTGTATCGCTACGACATCGCGACCACCAAGGTCACGCTGCTAGCGACCGGCTTGGCCTATCCCAACGGACTGGCCGTCACGCCCGATGGAAAACACTTCTGTGTGGCCGAGAGCCAGAGATACCGCGTGCTGATTTTCGATCTGACGGAGGAGGGGAAGCTGGCCAATCGGCGAGTGCTGATCGACTTTCCCACCGAAACGCGCGGAAAGATCATCGGCGGCGCGACTCCGCCCGACGGAATGATCTTCGATGCTGCCGGACGGCTCTACGTGGCCATGGACACCGGGGGGGTGATCAACGTGGTGGACGTACCTTCGGGCAAGCTTATCCGCCAGTACAAGGCCGGGGGTGCGCGGGCGACCAACTGCCATTTCCACGGGGGGTATCTGTACGTCACCGTGGCGGCGAAGGAGGCCGTGTTCCGGCTGAAATTGGGGGTCGAAGGTCACGCCTATGCCGGAAGCAAGGAGGCCAAATAGGGTCGAGGAGTCCTCCGGCCGGCCCGGCACGGAGTGCCGGGGACGACCACGGCGGGATGAAGTGCACTCCCGCCTCCTGCATGATCAGGTCGGGCGCCGTGTGGGGTAGGCTGCCGCTTCCGTCGTCGCGGCTCACCCCAATCCCGTTCAATTGAGTGCAATATCAGGGAGGATCAAGTGGCACCGGCGTCTCGCCGGTGAGACATAAGTGAAAGCACTGCCACAGGTTCCCTCACACCGGCGAGACGCCGGTGCCACTGTGCTAACGCCGGGTTCGCCCCTAATTGGACGGTATTGCGGCTCACCCGTCGCACATCATCTGCGCGGCCCAGCGGGGGTTGGCCGGCCCGCGGTGACCGGGGCGACCGTCGGCTCCCGCCGGACCGCATTTTGCGGCGGCGGGGCAGCCGGCGAAGGAAGCTTTCCCGTCGGCGCGAGGCGCGACGCCTGCCGCGAGACCGAGTCGTCCTGGTAGAAGTGGGTGGTATCTTCGCTGACCAGCCGGGTACCCAGCGGGCGGCAATGGACTTCGGCGCGGAAGATGTGGTTTCCGGCCATATTGGCCCGTGCATAGACCTTCAGGAGGAGATCTTCCCTGGGGGCCAGCGCCGGAATGGGGCTGAAGACGACTTGTCCCGGCTCGAGTTTGTGGGGGGCGCCCTCGGCGGTGGTCGGCTCGATCCCACGAGAGAAATAGATCACCACCTGGACGTTCGGCGCCTTCTTCGTCCCCCGGTTGCGGATTCGGATTTCGTAGATCGCCTCTTTTCCTACCGGGACCGGCCCGGTGGGGTCCTTCACCTCCAGCCCCAGGTCGGCGATGGCTTCCACTCGGGTAGTCATGCCGGCCGAGGCCGTCAGGTCGCCGTCAGCGGTGGAGACCACGTCGATCTGGGTGGAGCCGGGCAAGTCGAGGCGGCAGTTGAGGAGGAATGTCTGCTCGCTGGCGGGCTCGAGATTCTCCAGGTCCCATTCCAGCTTGGTCCCGTTGGCCTCGAGTCGGCTCCCGTCGATTCCGGAGAGGTATTTGGCTGCGGGGGGAAGGCTGACGGAGAAGTTCAGGTTTTTGGCCGGTGCCGTCCCGGGATTCCGCACACAAACCCGATACGCGGCTACCCCGCCCACATACTGGACTTTCGGTCCCTCGACGTCGACCTGGAGCGCGGCCCGGCGGACCAGCACGTTCTCGGCCAGCTCGGCATAGAGGCCCCCGTCGCCGCGGACCTCGACCTTGATCATCAGATTTCCGACCTGCCGGGCGGTGAGTTCGACCTGGATCGTCTTCCGTTGACCAGCCTCAACCGTCCCCAGGCTGTGCGAAACCGGCTGGTTCCCGCCGCTTCCGATCGGCACCAACTTGATCAGCACGTTTTCGGCAGCGCCGTTGCCCGTGTTGGAAAGGTTCAGGGTGTAGATCTCCTTCTCTCCGTAGAAGACCTCCCGCGGCCCGTCCAGCCCAACCACCAGTTTCGGCTCCTGGACCTCGATCATTGCCTGGGAGGCGACCGGCTGGTAGTCCCATCGCACGGCCAGATCGAAGGGGCGGCTTTCGCGCGGCACGATCTTCAGCAGCAGTCTTTCCCGACCTTGTGCCGGGAGAGGTCCGACTCGCCACTGAAACGCTTGCGCAGCCCGATCGGGAGCTGCCGCCTGGGTGGCGCCGGCGCTCACCCGGGCACCCACGACATCGGCCCAGGCCGGAAGATTGATGTAGACTACGACCTCATCGGCCCCTACTTCTCCGCGATTCTGGATGGTCACTTCGTAGGCCGACTCTTTGCCCACGGCAATCTGCCGTGGGCCTACCGTTTCGATGCTGAGGACCGGGCCTTTTCGGGCAAACAGCAGGCCGCGTTCCCGTCCGACTGACGGAGGGCCATCGTCGAGGGGTGCAGTTGGCGAAGTCGGTTGCACAACCACCGGCCGACCGATCGGCCCCATCGGGAAGCTGCGTTCCGGCGGTATGGTGGGGGTGAGGTTGTTGTAGGCCGTCACGGGCGGGCTTTTCGGAGTGGAATCAGCAGGCCGGGGCACAGCGGGGGATCCGGAAGCCGGAGCGGAATCCGGACTCGGCTTGCTGGGGCCGTGCCCGTCAAAGGCCGACCTTTGGAAGCTTCTCAACCGTTCGTGCAAGGGCTGGAGCATGGGACTGTCCAGACCAGACAGATCCTCAGTGGTCGTCCTCGCGGCCGAAGGTGACGCGTGGGCAGGGACGGCTCCGGAGGCGGGCGATCCGGTCATGCCGTCGCCGCGTTTTTGTGTCGCCCCCTCCGTCCATGGTTGCCTCGCCGATCGAGCTGCCCGGCTACCGGGCCGTGACGACTCCCGATTCGGCAGGTCGACTGTCCCGGTGGACTCCGGGGAAAGGGTCAGAATGCTGTCCGCGCGGGGTAAAGTGGAGCCGCGCCTCCCCCAGGGCGAGTCCGGCGTCTTCATCGCCTGCCTGGCCGGGCGCCTCGCGTTCTGGTTATCCTTGGGACGCAACCCTAAGAGCTTGCGGGTAAAATTGTCAAACTGTTCCGCCAGCGATTTCTCCTGCGTCGACTTCGGGAACATCCCTCGGCCAGACGTTGGCGGTGGCTCTTGGGAAAATCCCGAAGAAACGACACCCAAGACCCCACAGGCCAGAACAACCGTGGCAAACCTCTTGCTGAGCATGACAGTTCCCTGCGCAGGAAGGTGGACAGCGGCTTATGATAGAACCTCATCATGGGGTATCGGACAGGATGATTTTCAGGGTTTAGCCAACTTTTCGAATACGAGCGAGGATTCTGGTTGGGAAAGCTGGGATGCCTAGGGCGCAAACCATCCCTTGGAGAATACACGCAGAATAGGGTACGTTAAGTCGGGGGGTGGCACGGGGAGTTCCAGGGCCAGGACGTAAACACCATGCCGGCCGAGCGCTGGCCGCCGAGGAGCACGCCGGAGGGGGACGGTTAAGAACCGGGCCAGTCCCCGAGTTGTCTCTCCGCCGCACTAATACTACAGCGCAGGGTGTTTTTGTGGAGTTGGCATAACTCGCAGTGATTCAATAACTTAGGACGCGCGCGTGCGAAGTCCTTGTCACACCGATTAGACCGAAGTTCCCTTGGAATTCGCGAGAGAACTTCTTGCCAGCAAACGAGTTAAGCTCGTTTCCAGATTCCGGATTCTGTCTACAAGCCGAGTAGTTTGAAGGCTTCCGCTTGGAGCGGGGCCCTCTGTGCCAATAATAGGTGAGACAACTGCCTCCTGAGATATTACAGTAGAG
>CAZUAM010000262.1:0-9419 GCA_964618095.1 uncultured Planctomycetaceae bacterium
CGTTCCGACGCGGAGCGTCGGAACGAGAAAAGCTGTTTCTTACCCGCTCCTTAAGCAGTTGGCTCAAAGAAAGAGACCCTTCGACGATCCCGCCTCATGCCTTGTCCCGTTTCCTTCACGCCAACCTCCACGGCTGGCGCCGGGCCCGGTCCAGCAAGCGGTCTGCCTCCGGGTCGCCGGCGAACTGCTCTTCGGCCGGGTCCCACTTCAGAGGCCGCTTCAGCCAATAGGCGATATTGCCCAGGTGACAGACGCTCATCGTCCGGTGGCCGATCTCCACGTCGCAGATGGGCTCCTGGCGGCTGCGGATGCAGCGGAGGAAATTGGCCGTGTGGCCCGAACTCCGGTAAAGATGCACCTCGTCGGCCCCGATCGGCTTTTGCATCAGGCTTTCCGGCCAGGTTTGTAGCTTTCCGCGGTTGACCGCGATCTTCCCCTCGCTGCCCTCGAACACCACCGCCCAAGTACCCATCGTACCGGCGTGGTAGACGACCGGGCCGCCGGCGTACCTGTAGGTCAGGTGCTCGACGTCTCTTCCGTCGGGCGGAACGATTTCCAACGGGCCGGTGTGGCTGGCGCCCAGGCCCCACTGGGAGATGTCGAAATGGTGGCTGCCCCAGCCGGTCATGCCGCCGCCGGAATAGTCGCGGAACCGCTCCCAGGCCCCGCAGCTCCGCATGCAGATCTCCGCGTTGAAAGGCCGCCAGGGGGCCGGGCCAAGCCACATCTCCCAGTCAATGCCCGGCGGCACCGGCTGGGCGGGCAGGGAGCACTCCTGCGGCGGTCCGCCCACGTAGACGGTCGCACTCTTCAACTCGCCGATCCGCCCGCTGCGGACCATCTCGCAGGCGAAAAGGAACTCCTTGCTCGAACGCTGCTGCGTGCCGTGCTGAAAGACCCGGCCGTAACGCCGCACCGCCGTGACCATCGCCCGGCCGTCACCGACGGTCAGCGACATCGGCTTCTCGCAGAACACGTCCTTGCCCGCCTTCGCTGCCGCGATCGTGTGCAGCGGCTTCCAGTGGCTGGGCGAGGTGATCACCACCGCGTCGAGGTCGTCTCGGGCCAGCAGTTCGCGGAAGTCCTTGTAGACCGACAGGCCCCTGTCCGCGGCCGGTTGAAGCCTCTTCTGCTGAACGTCGCAGACGGCAAGACCCTCAACCCCCCGACGCCTCGTGAGGTCCCCAAACACGCCCCTGCCCCGTCCACCAAAACCGATCGCCCCCATTGTAATCCGTTCGCTCGGCGCAACGGCGCCCTCGGCACCGAACGCCGAGGCGCGGATCACCAGAGGAACACCGAACGTGGCGGCCGTCGCCCCCGTCAAGAAGCGACGACGCGTAATACACTTCTGCCGCGCCATAGCACTATCTCCGTGTGTAAGGGGTCTTGGTTTGGGCTGTGCCCGGATACGTACCAAGCTAGTCTGCCCCTTGGGCCACCTGCGGCCCAGCGGTCTGCGGATCGACACATCGCCTCCGTGGACTGATGATACCCTCTTGGAATCTGCGATACAAGTACGGGGCAACAGGCGGCAACACCCGTTCTGAGATCCCGGGTATCCTGGCGGTCCGCCGCGAACCATGACGCCGCCGGGCAATCCGGACAGGACCCTTTCCTGCCAGCCACCAATCCGACTGCTGATGGATCTGGCGATACAGGAGTCGGGCTCGTGACCCCGCGAGACCGAACCGCAAAGCGCCGTCCGAGGATCTGCGAAGCAGCTCGTCAGTCGAGTGTGAGCTCTCGGCGGGCTCGCCCGAGCAGATCCTCCAGGGTGCCCTCCAGGAACCAGAAAAGCTGCCGCGTGGTCGCCTGCTTGCCCGGCCCCACCTCTACGGCCGAGTCGGTGTGCAGGCAGGTAAACAGCGTGTTGGTCGCCACCGAGAACCCGCTGCCGCCGGCACCCCGCCCGGTGGCAATGACCCGGCGGCCGTCGCGCGAGACCACCGCCAGGAGCACCGCTGGCAGGCCCTCGCCCAATTCCTTCGTGCTCGGGCCGGTGATCCACCGCACGCAGTCACCTCCACGGGAAAGCCGCCGCATGGGCACAAACTTCCCGTCGCCGGCCAGCACGTACGTCCGCAGTTGTTCACAATCGTAAAACATCGGGTGGGCTTGAAGATTGAAGCAAGAGCTGGTTCGGAAGCTGCCGGGCTTTCCGGTCACGTTCGTGGCGGTGAACCGTTGCTCGACGGAATCCGCACCGGCCAGGAACTCGGCATCGACGCGCAGGTCGGCAAACCGCATCGTGTACGTCGCTCGCTCCGCCGAACGTACGGTCCAAGTCATCTCGGGCGTCTTGCGCCAAGTCATCACGCTCGACCCGTTCCAGATAATCGTCTCCGGGGCCGTCAGGCCAACGCTTTCCCGCCCGAACCTCGGGATGCGAATCGACAAGTGCCGCGAAGTCCCGCCGGCGGCGGCCAGCGCCGGGGCCCCCGTGCCGTCGCCCGTCCGCAGTTGCCTCGCCGCCTCATCTGCCGAAATCGCTTTGGAAGGTCTGGACTCGCCCCCGCGCAGGGGCGTCTTGGCCCCGTCCAGCGCGCAGCGAAAACCGGTCAGCGCCGATCGCCAACCCTCGTAGGCGTACCATCCCGACGCGGTGCGGAAGTTCACCGGGTCCTCATGAAACCAGCTCGCCCCTTTCATCAACTGAAACTGCACGCCGTGATGGGCAACCACGTCGCCGACCCACTCCAGAACCTGCCCGGCAAAATCCTCCACCCCGGCCGCGCTCCGCCCGCAACCACCGGTGCCTACGGGACGTGTCCCCGGCAGCTCCCAAAAGACGCGGTCGGCGCGCCGCAGCTTCAGGGGTCCCGGCCAGGCGTCGCCCCAGGCGAAGGCGGCGCGATTCGGACTGCCGATCGCGGCTTCCCACTCCGCCGCGCTGGGCAGGCGTTTCCCCAGCCACCCGGCGTACGCCGCCGCGTCCTTTCCGCTGACGCCGACCACGGGATGATCGGCGTACTCGGTGGGGAACGCACCGCCCCATCGCCCCCACCAAGGCGGCCGCGCGTGGCCGGTCGCCTCGACAAAGGCCAAGTATTGAGCGTTGGTCACCGGGAATCGATCGATCCGGAAGGCCGCCACGGCGACTTCATGCTGCGGCAGGTCGTCGCCCAGCCAGGTAGGATGACAGCCGAAACGCTCCGCAAGCCTCGCCCGCTGCGGCCTACTCGTGCCCACGGTCAGCCGGCCGGCCGGAATCAGCACCATCGGGTCTTGCTGTTCGGCGGCCGCCGGCCCAACCACGCCCATCGAGAGCACCGGCAGGATCGCGCACAGAAGTCTCCTAATTGCCTCCGCGGCTCGACTGGGTGCCAACGCACGCACGAGATTCCGAAACATCAGACCTCCTCCTGGGCACGCTCCAGCAGTGCCCGCATGTAGCCGATGCTGTAGGCGTTCCCGACGCGGCCCCCGCCCACGGTATGCGGGACGTGATCGGGAATGATCGCCCCGCTGAAACCGACCTCGCGCAAAGCCTTCATCACTTGGTACATGTCCATGTAACCGTTATCCAGGAAGGTCTCCGCAAAGTGGGGCAGCGGAGCGTTCAGGTTGCGGAAGTGGACCTTGAATATCTTGCCGCGGCGGCCAAAGTATCGAATCGTCTCCAGCACGTCCTTGCCCATCCGCTCGCCCCCCTCCAACCAACATCCCACGCACAGGCAGATCCCAATCTGGTCGCTGTCCGCGATTTCCAGCGCACGCCTGTAGCCTTCGAAACTGCTGAAGATACACCGCGGCACCCCGCCCAGCTCCGCCCCGGGGGGATCGTCCGGATGGATCCCGATCCGAATGCCGAGCTCCTCGGCCACCGGGACCACCCGCCCGATGAAGTGCGTGTAGTTCTCCCAGATCTCATCCTCGCTGTATCTGCGGCCGTGCGTCAGCGGCTTCCCAAAACGCTTCCTCAGCCAATCTTCGTCCGTAGCCTTCGCCAGCTCAAACGCCCTGCCGCGGGCACCCCGGATCGGCTCACTCCCGGTACTCCAGACGCCGTTGGCCATGTGGGCGTAGGTCGTGTAGCTCAGACCGACTTGGTGGATCCTCCGCAGATAGTCCAGGTACTCCTCGATTTTCTTGTCGCGGCCGGGCAGGTTCAGCGTCACGTCGGGCATATTGTGCACGGCCCAGTTGCCGATGTTCCAGACCTTCACCCCGGCCGCCCGGCACGTCTCCACCAGCCTGCGGAAGTTTCCCACAGTCGCCTCCTTGCCGCCCACCCAGAGCGTCACGTATTCCACGCCGAGCTGTTTGACCAGCAACAGGTCTTCCCCGCTGGCGCTGGCCCCCAGTTGCATCGCCAGCTTGATGGGGGAGGAACGTTTTCTCTTCAGTGCCGGCTGCTCGGCCGCAGCACGCCCGGCCCCGCACAGCACGGCAGAACCCCCGAGTACACCGGTCAAGACGGCCCTGCCAAACTCCCTCCTGTCGGGACAAGATCCGGCCCGCACGGATTTCCTCTTGGCATTCTCGAAAGCGCTCATCATGATCCTCCCGTGATTGTCGTGACCTTACCAGGCCACGTCTTTTCGACACAAGTCTTCCTGTCTCGATAGATCGCCGGCAAAGACGTTTGGCACACTTCCCGCACGACCGGCCAGGGCATCGAGTGCCCGTTTTCTCCGTCGGATGCTCTTTGCCCTTGACCCCGGCGGACGCCATTGTACTGTGGGATCGGCCGAAGGGAAACCGACCACGCCGTCAGGGATTCCCGGACCCGCCTTTCTGGAATTCTCCCGCCTGGCAGCCGTTGCACGGCATTCTGCCACTGGACTTCTAGCCGTCACGTCGATTATCATTGATGCGTCGGACGGTTCTGGTAAGGTCATTTGGAAACCGAAGGGAAAGGTTAGACCCATGCACGAAGGTAACAACAAACTCAACAGGAAGCTCTTCGCCGCCGCAGTAGTCGTGCTCAGTGGGGTTCTTCTGGCACAAGGGACGGTCGCCGCGGGTAATCCGCTGCGTCTGGAAAGTCCCGCGTTGCTGGTTGAAATCGATCCCAAGACGGCAAACTGGTCGCTTCGGGATAAGGCAGCCGGCGTCCGATGGCCCTCCCAAGGGACCGCAGGGCCTGGGGCGGCTGAGGCCCTGACGGGCGACTTTCAGAGAACCGGCGGCTCCTCCACGGCGGTGTGCCTGGGGACCCAGGGCGGGGCCGCCGTCAACTTCGAACTGGCCGACGACGGTCGCTCGCTGGTAATCCGCTACCAGGGCCGAGATCTCGGCGAACTGCGGGTCCTGGAAGATGCCCTGGCCGTCACCGACGCCGAAGACGGCCACGTCCTGGTGCCCTGCCGCGAGGGACTGCTGATTTCCGCCGGCAGCGGCAAGGCCTTCAAACGCACCTTCGGCACTTCCGAGTACGAAGGCTGCCACATGAACATGTTGGGCTTCCTCAAAAGCGGCGCCGCGCTGATCGTCGACTGGGACGACGCCTATGTGTGGCCCGAGCTCCAAAGCACGCTCGCACAAAAGGCGTCTTACCGTCAGCAGATTACCAGCGCGCTCGTGCTCCGCCGCTCGGCCCGCTCGGTTCGGCTGACGCCACTGGGCAAGGGCGATTGGAACACGATCGCCGCCGGCTATCGCCGCATCGCCGAGCAGAAGGGCCTGGCCGTAACGCTGCGGGAGAAGATCCGCCGAGATCCCCATGCCGAGCGGCTCCTCGGTGCGTCCAACGTCAAGCTCTGGACCTGCCTGGCACGGCGGATGAACGAGGAGAGCACCAAGGAGGAATCGGTCAAGGTTCGTTGGACGTTCGACGAGGCCGCCGCCATCGCCGAGCACCTGCACCAGGACCTCGGCATCGCCCGCTGCCTGTTCATTCTCGGCGGCTGGACCGAAGGCGGCTACGACTGCCGCCACCCCGACAATCTGCCCGCCAACCCGGAGTGCGGCGGCAACGACGCCCTGGCCGACGCCGTCCGGCGGATCCAAAAGCTCGGCTACGTCGCCTCCCTGCACGACAACTACCAGGACATGTATCGCGACGCCAAGAGCTGGGACCCCGCCCTGATCGAAAAGCGGCCGGACGGCTCGCTGATCCAGGGCGGCCGGTGGCTGGGCGGCCGGGCCTTCATGGTCTGCGCCCCCAAACAGCTCGAGTTGGCCATGCGACCGCAGAACCTCCCGGCCATCCGCAAACTCTTCGCCCCCTGGAGCTACTTCATCGACACCACCTACGCCGTCGGGCCCCGCGAGTGCGCCGATCCAAACCACCCCCTCGACCGCAATCAGGATATCGCCTGGAAAATCCGCCTCAGCGACAAGGCCCGCGAGCTGTTCGGGCTGTTCGGCAGCGAGTGCGGCCGCGAGTGGGCCCTGCCCCACAGCGACTTCTTCGAAGGCCTGGTCGGCGTCTCCGGACGCTACTACCACAACCTCGACCCGGCCGCCCTCGGCGCCAAGGTTATCCCCCTCTGGGAAATGGTCTACCACGACTGCCAGATCTGCTACGGCAAGTACGGCTACGCCGCCGATCGGGCCGCAGAATACGTCGCCCACCACGTCCTCTGCGCCCGCCCGTTACACCACCACTCCATCCCCGACCATCGCTACTGGACCCACCAAGCCGCCGGCAAGAAGCCCTCCGGGCAGCGCTCCTGCTTCACCCGCACCGACCAGGGCTGGACCGAGGGGCTCCATCCCACCGACGCCTTCCTGAAAACCACCCATGAGGTCCTGGGACCACTCCACCAGGCAACCGCCCACCAGCGACTGGCCCGCCTGGAGTTTCTCACTCCCGACGGTTCACTCCGCCGGGCCGTCTATGGCCAGGGTGACCAGGCAACAAGCGTGGTGGTGAACTTCGGACAAAACGACGCCACGATCAACTCGCCCTTGGGCGGCCAGGTCGTGCTTCCGCCGTGGGGATTCGTGGCGGAAGGCCCACGCTTTGCCGCGCTGTACGCCAAGAGCTGGAACGCCAGGAGCTATCCCGACGCAGCACTCTTCACGCTCCAGGCCGTCGAAGGAAAGGACCTGAAGCAGGCAAAGCGAGCGCGGATCTTCCACGGCTTCGGCGATCCGAAGATCACGTGGCGCGACAAAACCTATGAAGTCCGCCGCGAGCAGGTCGTCTCTGTAAGCCACTGATCCCAGATTCAGGAAGGCTTGGCCGGGTTGCAGAGGACGTAACGCTTTCACTTATGTCGCACCGGCAAGAGGCTCCAGTGCAGCGGGCCCAACCTGTAGGTCACCAACTTGCCCAAGGCAAACCGGTACGCCAGCCGCCCCTGTCGTCGGGCGTGGAACCCGCAGGAAGTGCAACCGGTTGCACCCCGCCCATAGGGGCACGAAGCCGCGGCCGATCATCTCGACGCCGTCGGCCGCTCATCTTGCCGCCGCTCGGCAACCTTGCCCAACAGCTCCAGCACGGCGGCCGTGATCTTCGGCTCGGCCCGGACCTCCAGACAACTGCTCCGCGCCCGCCAGGTCGTGTAGCCGCCCAGCGGAAACTGGTCCGGCGGCGGAATGTAGCCGAAGTAGCCGTTGGCCAGCTCGATGTTGATCGTGGGCCGAAGCCGGCTCTTCTCCTTGATCTTCAGCCCGGTCACACCGTAAACCTCGTTGGGCATCGCCGCGATCCCCAGCGGGCCGATCCGCATCGCCTGGAGCTTCAGCTCGCGTGTCGCAGGCATTTCGCTCAACCGAACCGCTTCCCGTGCGTAGACCTCGGTCACGTTCCGCGGCCTCCCGCCCTCCAGCCCCGCAAGCAACTCCCGGGCCTTGGCCACTTCTTCCGCGCCGGGCATCCGCACGCCCAAGCTGAGCAGCTTCTCCTCCACCACCAGCGGCACCCAGTCGTAGTACCGGATCTGCTTGTAGGCCCGGTAGGCGGCCTGGGCAACGTCCTCGCCCACCGTAAAGCGATCGAACTTCCGCGGCGGGTTGACGAAGTCACAGCAATTGGCGTCGCCGCTGGTGCCGTTGCACATGATCCCCACAAACGGCGGCTCGACCTTCTCCGCCCCGATCAACTCCGCAATCCGCCGGCAGAACACCCCAAAATAGTCGGCCGAGATCGGCGGCGCGCCCGCATAGTGGGTCGAGTAACTCCCCAACAGCGCGATCGGCCGGCCCCCCGGCGTCTGCACCGAAATGATCGACACGTCGTCGTCCACCGGCCCGGTCCGCCGCACGGCGTTGGGGTTCTGATACCCCGGGTTCATCTGGGCCCGGTCGTTCGCCGTCCCGCTGAACGCATTGGTGGCCGCCGTGCCCGGCTTCATGATGAAACGGCGGCAGAAGACGTTCTTCGGGTCCTTGCCGACTCCCCAGCCAATCCGCGCGGGAGCCAGGTTCCCGTGGGCTAGGGCAATTCCCTGGGCAATCTTGCCGGGAAGCAGCTTGGCGTATTGCTCGGCCACGCCGCTCCCCAACGCCCCGCAGACCGACGGGGCAGAATGGCAGTGGGTGGCGGAGATCAGCATGTGGCCCGCAGGAATCCCCGTCGCCTTCTCCGCAAGCGCCTTGGCCTTGTCCAGAAGCGGCCGCGGCAGCACGCAGCTATCGACCACCGCGATCACCAGCCGCGTCGTGCCGTCGTCCAGCACCAGCGAGCGGCAGTAGAGCGGATCCGTAACGCCGGTGGCCCGCCCCTCGAGCATCCCGCCGTTGACGATCACCGGAAACTCCTTGGGCGTGATGTCCACGGCAGCCGCCCCGGCCCGGAGCGTCCTCTTGACGCCCGGGACCGCTCCCTCCCCGGCGTCCTTCCCCAGGGGAACCAGGCCGACCCGGCGGAAATGGATCTCGTCGCCCTCGGCGGTCAGACAGATCGGGCCGGCCACGGCCGCACACCCGGTCGCCCGGTTCACCTCCCGGCCGTTGATCTTCAGCCGCACGGTCTCACCGGCCGCGACAATCTCGCAGCGGTTCCACTCGCCCGGGGCCCCGACGGCCGCCCCGGTCCGCTTGAGGTTCGTCAACGTGCCGAACTGCTCGTGCCGGACCGTATTGAGCCGCTTCTCCGGGCCGGAGAGGCCGTAGCCGTCCAGCCCCCAAAAATCCCCCTCGCCGCCGGCGTTGAGTTGGGCCTCCAGGCTCTTGGGCCAGATCTTGTGCCTCCCGGTCATCCGCACCAGCACGCCGGCCGACCCGGCAGTCTTGCCCGGCGGGGTCCGCCACTCCAGCGTCAGCACAAAGTCAGTGTAGCGCTTCTCAGTATAGATATAACCGTTCGGCGTCCCCTTGCAGACGAGCACACCGTCAGCCGCCAATCGCCAGACTGCGCCCACCTTCGCCTGGGGATCCTCCGAGAAAAACTTCCACCCGGCCAGCGTCCCGTCCGCACGCTGCGTGGTGACCAGGGCCACCCGCCCAGTCCGCGTCTCGGCCGCCCCGAGCGGCACCACGACCACAAGCAGCAACAGGGCCCCCGGCACAGCACAGCAAAATCG
>CAZUAM010000263.1:0-9369 GCA_964618095.1 uncultured Planctomycetaceae bacterium
CCGGCAGTGCACCGTCACACCCGCCCTGCCCGGCGTGGTGCGATACGTCCCCGAAATCCAGTCGCTCCTTGGCGTGGCTCCCGGGGCGTCGGCCGTGGCCTTCACTTACGGCAACCAGTTGGCCAACGTGATGGTCGAGGTGCTCCCGGCCGTCGGACCGATCGACGGCGAAGTGTTCATCGAGCCGTCGCGGGGCACCCTGGCCCCCGGCCAGGCGTTGGACCTGCGGGTAGTGGTGGTCACTGCGGCCGGCCGGCGGATCGACCGGACCGCTTCGGCCGTCTTGAGCAGCTCCGACCCCAATACGTTGATGATCCAGGGCAGTCGTGCCTGTGCCGTGGGGCCCGGCACGTCGGAGATCACGGCCGCGTTGCCGGGCACCGAATCGATCGGCAGGGCCTACCTGCTGGTCAACCCCGAAGAGATCACCGAACTGATCGTGGAACCGCCGCAGGCGGCCATCTCGACCGGCGACCTGCTGCGGCTGCGGATCCTGGGCCGGGCCACCAGCGGCACCTACGAGATCTTCCCGCAGCCCGACCTGACGCTGACCCCCGGCGGGCCGAATCCCGAGGCGATCCAGATCGTCGGCGCCAGCGACGTCCGCGCGCTGCGGGCCGGCCAGGCCAACGTGGCCGTTAATTGGCGAAACCGGCTCAACCGGCAGGTCCCCGTCCAAGTCACCGACGATCTGTTGACCGACCTGCGGATCGAGCCGGCCTGGGCAGTGATCCATCCCGGCCAGCCGCTAGTCTACCAGGTGACCGGGATGCGCGGCGGCCGCCGCCGTGTGCTCCGCCCCGAGCACGGCCTGCAACTGTTCGTCGGCAACCACAACGTGGCCCAAGTGATCGACGGCCTGGCCGTCCGGGCAAACAACCCGGGCCGCACCTCGGTGGTCGCCAACATCGGCGGACAACAGGCCGAGGCCAACCTGGAGGTCACCTCCGGCAGGGGACCCGGCGGCGGCGACGTGCTGGTCCCGGGACCGGGAGGCGTCACCTACTACGGGCCTGGAGGCGGCTACTGGAGCAGCGGGCCGGGCGGCTACTGGGACGACGGCTACCGATACTGGGACGGACAGCGGTGGATCATCGACGCCCCGAGTGGCCCCGGTCGCGTCGAAGAAGTCTACGTCCCGCCGCGGGCCGGCGTGGTCGGGCTTCGCTTCGATCCGGACCTGCTCCGCCTCTCGCTCAATTCTCGCCCCACACCGGTCCGCGTCTTCGAGCTGCTGGCCGACGGCCACCTCGGCCGGGAGGTGTCTGCCGATCCAGGCTTGGAACTTAGCGTACCTCAACCGCCCGGCATCGTCGCCGCAGAGAAGGCCGCCACCGGGCCGGTGCTCCGGCCGTTAGGGCCGGGTCAACTCCGGCTCGGCGCGCATCTTGGCGACCTGACCGCCGACCCCCTGTTCGTCCACGTCGGCGAGGTCGTAGCGGGCCTGGCACGGCTGGTGGTGGCACCGGATCCGCTCAGCCTCTGGCCGGGTCAGACGGGCAGCTTCGGCAGCGTGATGCTCGATCCCGGGGCCGGTGGGCGGCCCTTCCCGATCGACTACAAGATCACCCCCGCGGCCAACCAGGGCATCGTCGGCACGGCGGACGATCGGACCGTCCGGGCGTTATCCGACGGCGCGGCCCAGGTGGTGGTGACCGCGGTGGACCCGGGCGGCGTCTACGATGGACTTTCTACCACTGCCACGGTGCAGGTGACCGGTGCAGATCCGCTGCGGATTGAACCCTCGACGGTCAGCCTGAGAGTAGGCCAGGCGACCCCGACCCTGGCGGTGGTGGTCCAGCCGCCAGACGGCCTGCCCTACCAGGTCTCCGCCACCCTGGAAAGCACGGACGCAAACGTGCTGATCCCGGACAGCCGGTCTCCAGGCCGTTTTGTGGCCAAGGCGCCCGGGGCGACCAAGATTCGGGCCCAGTACGGCGGGCGCGAGGCCTTCGCCGACGTAACGGTCAGCGATCGGCGTTTCGTCGAGGTGCACGAGAAACTCAATCCCCGCGGGCCCCAGGACTTCGACGTGACCCTGGAAGTACTAGCGGCCGAGTCGGAAGGTGCGTTAGAATATCGAGTTTACGGAGCGGGGGATCCGCCACCGGAGAACTGGGTAGCTGCCCAGTCGGAGGGCAAATTCCGCCGGGTCGTCCTCCGCAGCCCCCGGATGGAGTACGGTCCGCCAAACTCCCTGTATCACCTGATGATCGAGGCCCGCCGTCCCTCGGAGGAGTCCGGGCAGAAATATCCGTTTACGTTCCGGCTGAGACCGGAAATCGAACGAACTGACCAACCGACGGCGGAAGGCGGAAGGGGGAAGGCGGAATATCAACCGCGTCCGCCTTCCGCCTTCCCCCTTCCCCCTTAAGAAGGGTGTCAGCCTCATGGCATTTCCAGACCAGCGCGATCGCAACTTGATCCGGCACGCCGAGCAGGTGGAGACCCTGGCGACGGACCTGTGCGACTGGCTCTCCGAATTCAACCCGGCGCGAAAGGCCGCGGATCTGCTCCCCGTGGCCGAGGGCGACGAGTTCGAAGTGCTACAGCTCCGCCGCCTGGCCGGCAGCCTGTATACGTCGGCCAAGGTGCCGGTCGCCGCGGCGGTCTATGGCCCCTCGCAGGTGGGCAAGAGCCTCTTCGTCGGCCAGGTGCTCAAACCGCACAGCGAGTCGTATTGCCCGCTGGGGGGCGACGAAACCCACGGAGAGCCCGCCTACTACCGAGATCTCTCCTTCGACAACGACCTGAACCCCCAGTGCGGCTCCAACGAAGCCACCGCCCTGGTCACCCGATTTACCACCAAGGACCGCATCGGCGCCAGCGTCTCGCCGGACTATCCGGTGATGGTCCGTGCCCTGACGCGGGTGGAGTGGATTCGGGTGCTGGCCCGCGGGTTCCACGTGGAATGCAAAACGCCCGATCGCACCTGGCGGCCGGGCGAGTTGGAGGAGCTGTTCGAGGATCTCGGCCGCGACTACGCCGGCGAGCAGGTCGACCGCAAGTGGCGGATGGACCTGTTGGACGCCTTCTCCTACATGCGCAACGTCGATCGCCGCGGCTTCCAGGCCAAGGAGGCCGTCCTCAACGGACTGTTGAGCCGCTACCCCCTCAACGAAGAAGGCTACGTCGCCACCGCCGCCGCGCTGTTCTGGGACAACTGGCAGTCCTTGACCAACCTGTTCATGAAAATCAGCACCTTTCTGAACCGGATCACCCTGGGCGATCACGATCCGGCCATCTTCACGCACTGGGCCGGCGTCCGCTTCCTGTTGGACAGCCAGCGGGCGAAGCTCCACGAGCGGCGGACCTCCAAGGTCTGGCAAAGGGTCGACTGGTCCGACATGTACCTGGTCGAAAAGGAAAAGTACTACATCTTGGACTACCGCCCCGGAAGCGGGATGGGCACCGAGGAGTTGGAGACCATCCAGGGCGGCATGCTGGAGCTGGCCATGCCCATCCTGCCCCACCGGCTGACCGACGACTGGCGCCGCGTGATCGAACAGATGGATTTCCTCGACATCCCCGGGATGCGTGCCGGCCGCCAGGGGGCCGAACAAGGCAAACGAATCAGCGCCGACACGCTCGAAGAACAGATGGAGATCGTCAAACGCGGCAAGGTCGCCTACCTCTTCGAGCGCTACACCGAGGAACTCCAGATCCAGACCCTTCTGCTGCTCTCCCGCGGCGGCAACCTGGAAGTCACCAGCCAGATGAAGCATCACATCGACAAATGGGGCAAGGCCCGCTACGGTGAGAAGGCCTGGCCGCTGCGGGTCCGCGACGAAGTGCCCGCCCTGTTTGTCGGGCTGACCGGCATCGACGAAGAGTTTCGCAATCGCGAGGAGTACGCCGACAAGGGCCTCTACGAAAACCGCCTGGGACAGTTGGTCGATGCCCTGGGGACCGTGATGAACGATTTCGGCGGCCGCGGCAAGCCCTTCACCAACGTCTACCCGATTCGCTACCCGGGAACCTGGGACACCGACACCGAGCAACGCCAGGAGAGCGATCCGGAAAAATGGGCCCGGGCCCGAAAGGCCTTCCTCCAATCCGAGATGGTCAAGCAGTACATGCGGGCCTCCGAGCAGCGTTGGGAGACGGCGATGCGGGACGACGACGGGGGTCTGTCGCTGATCAGTGCGGGGATCCGGGGCGTGACCACCGCCGACGACAAGCAGAACCAGCTCCAGAAGGAGATCCAGGACGTCCAGAACCGGCTGCTGCAACTCTCCCGCGGCTGGGTCGTCGACCCCGACGCCAACATCGACCGCGAAAAACGGCTCGCCGCGGCCAGAAGAGTCGTGGATTGGCTGCGTGCCAACGAGGAGATGATCTACTACCGGGTTCACGCCTTGCAGAATTCGCTCTCGGTCAGCGAGGGCGACGAGCTACAGCTCTCCGACTGCGTGGAGACGCAAAGCCGGCGGCACGGCGACCCCTTGCCCAGGCAACTCCGCAACTTCCTCCACGAGTGGGCCACCGTGGCCGTTCCCAAGCGCTGGGAAGAATACTGTAGCTTGCACAAGGACGGCGGGCCGTGGCTGGAGTCGAACGACCTCAGCTCGTTTACGCGCTACCTCCGCGATTACCTGCTTACCGAAAAGGTGTTCGACCGGATTCTCGAGCAGCTCTCGCCGGTGGTGCATCTGAAGACCCGAGACGAGGCGGCCCGCCGCCGCGCCCGACGTAAATACGTCCGCATCATCCTGAACGACTACGTGATGAACCCCGGACCTAGCATGGCCCCCATCCAGTCCGAGGAAACCGCCGAGGAGGAAGAAGGCGGGGACGATTTCGGGCGGTTCGGGCTGATGGGCTCCTTCATCAAGCGCTGGGGCAGCCGGCTTCTGCCCGCCCTGGCCTTGGGAGCGGGCGAACACGTCAAGCTCCCCCCCGGAAACAGCCAGTTGATCAAGACCCTGCAACCGTTTGAGAAGTGACACTTGAGACTCTCATCGCCACCGCCGGGCTTGTCCCGGCGGAGCGCTGATTGGAAACTAACCGGAACGTTTAGCCGCCGCGGCCACGCGGCGACCGGCCCCGGCGTGGCCGCCGGGGCTAAACACTCGGAGATTCTCCGAATCATGAAATCCATCCAGTGGTCATTCAGTGACCCACCGGCACCAGGCCGGTGATGGCCGGCGGCACCGTACATTTGCGGCGCACCGAATAAGGATACGAAACCCACATGCACGTACTCTTCGCAAACACCGGAGTTCAGACCGTTTGCGTCCCCTTGCGCGGCGGCAGCCGCTATCAGACCGCACAGATCGGCTACGGCTGGCAACGCTGCCAGTGTTCGGCGCGGGTCTCCGACCCCGCCGGCGCGCCGCGGCTCGGTCGGGAGACCGGCCACAACGACGAACCGCCTCGCAACTACCCCTTCATCCAGTGGCAGATCATCCAGGCGGCCACCACCAAGATGTTCCTGGCCGTCGATACCACCTGCGGCGATCCGGAGCTGGGGTATTTCTGCGAGCCCAGCGCCCTGACCAAGGACTTTATTGTCCACCTGGATGGGCTGCTGGACGTGCAGGGCAAACCGCTCAAAGGCGCGGCGGAGATCGAGCTGTGTATCCGTCCGGCCACGGCCACCGCCGGCGACGCCAAACACGTCCACATGGTGATCGACTTCGGCAACAGTCGCACCGGCGCGTTGTTGCTGGAGCTGGCCGGAGAGATCAGCCAGACGCCCCAGATGCTGCCCTTCGAGCTTGCCAACCGCTATCACCTCGACGCCTGGGACGACAGCGGCGGCTTCGTTAGCATGCCTGCCGCCCGATGGTTCTCCTCCAAGACACACTGGTGCAACACGCCCTACTTGCCGCCGCTGGTGCAAAAGAAGACCGAGTACCACGCCGTGGACGAGCGTGAGGGCCGGGCCGGCTGGTTCCGCCGGGGGAAAAAGCCAAAACAGAACAAGGTGGAAGTGGTCGTGACTCCCCCGCTGTTCGACGACCTCTCCATGGTCCGCCTCGGTCGCGAGGCGGACGACGTGGCCCAGGTGATGCGCGCCGAGGGCGACATCCGCACCGGGCTCAGCTCGCCCAAGCGCTACCTCTGGGCCGACGACGCCAGTTGGCTGGAAGGGGCCAACTGGCACATGGCCGACCCGGCCGACCGCTGCGGCACCGGAACCTACGCCTCCACGCTCAAAGGGCCTTTCTTGCGGTTCGTCCACGAAGACGACCGCGACTTCCTCCTCGAAGAGGACGAGCCTTCGGAGCACGAGTTCGCCAACGATACACCGCTGAAACCCCGCCACGCCCCCCGCTCGATGATGACCGCGGCCATCTACGAACTGCTCACCCAGGCCTACAGCTACGTCAACTCGGTGGCCTACCGGAGTGCCTCGGGCGACGCCGGGCGAACCCGCGAGATCCGCACCCTCACCCTGAGTTATCCCAGCGGAATGATCCAGGAGGAGCAGAAGCGGCTGGCCGCCCAGGTCAATAAGGCCATCAACATCTTCGCCACCACGTTGGGCAAGAGCCAGCGCGTCAAGCCCGAGCTAAACCTCAGCATCGACGAAGCCAGCGCCGTGCACCTGACCTACATCTGGAGTGAGATGCGGCTGCTGGGCCAGGACCCGCGGCTCTGGTTCGCCACCTTGCATCAGGACCGCGGGCAACAAGAGCCCCCACAGGAGCCACAGCCGGAGCCGGTCGCGGCCGCCCCCGCCGGACGCCGTCGAGGCCGCGGGGGAGTCCGCCGCCCGGGAACGGTCAGACGTCCCACCGTCAAAGAAGAGGAAGAGTTCGGCGAGGCGGGCAACGAAATCCGCATCGCCTGCATCGACGTTGGCGGCGGAACCACCGACCTGATGATCGCCAAATACAACTTCCAGTCCAAGATCGACGACACCATCCGCGGCCAGGTCCTCCACCAGGACGGAATCTATCTGGGCGGCGACCAGTTGGTCAAACGCCTGCTGGAGACGATCATCGTCCCCGCCTTCGCCGACGCCCTGGGCCTGGAAGACGAGGACGTGCAACTGCTCTTCGGGCCCGAAGTCCCCCGCAACCGCGAGATCCGCTCCCAGCGGCTCAGTTGGATCAACCGGCTCTTCGTGCCGCTGGCCCAGGCCTATCTCGACAACGCGGTGGACGACGTCAGCGACGAGCCAATCTCCCATACCGATCCGGAGATCGTCGACCCGGCCGTGGTCGAATCGCTCCAGAAGGTCTTCGACAAGCTGCGAGGTCCGGGATACTACAACGCCCAGCAGGAACTCGACCTGGTGCTGGACAAGACCGAATTCGAAGGCGTGGTCTACGACGTCTTCGACGAGCTGCTGTTCGACTACTGCCAGCGGATCGTGGACCACGACGCGGACGTGGTGCTGCTGGCCGGCCAGCCGTCGAAGCTCCGCTACATCCAGCAGCTCGTCGAGATGTACGTGCCCCTGCCCCCCTCGCGGATCGTGCCCATGTTCAACCACTACGCGGGCAACTGGTACCCGTACCAGGACGAGAAAGGCCACAACCCCGGAGTGATCGTCGATCCCAAAAGCCCGGTGGTCGTGGGGGCAGCCATCGAATTCATGGCCCGACAGGGCATGCTCCCGCAGTTCAAGTTCGAGATGAAGCGCAAGGTCTTCGAGAACACGTATTACTGGGGCGTAATGACCGACGCCACCTCGGGAATCCGCAACGAACGAATCCTCTTCCAGCCCGCCGAAGATCAGGCCCGCGAGGAAATTACCGAGTTTACCACCGGCTCCCAGCGGGTGCTGATCGGACGCAAGCTCAACTCCGGCGAGGACGCCGAGGCCACGCCGGTCTATATCCTCAAGATGGAGGTCGGCGACCGCATCGGACAGACCCAGGTGGCGGTGAAGATCAAACGCCGCCGGGCCACCAAGGAAGAAGAGGAGACCCTGGAAGTCGAATCAGTCACCGGCGTGGTCGCCGGCGAAGACGCCGTCCTGGGCGAGAACGTGACCTTCGGCTGGCGTACGCTGGCCGACGAGCGATACTACCTCGACACGGGCGGACTGGATAACATCGAACTGGGACCGGCACACTGACCCCTGACCCCTGGCCCCTGATCCCGGAGCTTCAAGCATGGCTTTGTGGCCTGCAAAAAAGGACCAAGACGAGGACCCTGTCAAGATCGAGGTTCCCGACGTGCCCGCCGCGGCCGATCATGACGCCGCCGGCGGCGATGCCCCGGACCAGCTCGAGCACCTCTGCGCCCGCCTTGGCCAGCTCGGAGATCTGCTCGGCCAGGCGAACCAGCAGGTCCTGGCGTACTTGATCGGCCGGCAGTCGAAGACTTCGGGCCGTACCGCAAATGACCGGGCGGCCGCCGCGCTGGCGGACAAGATCGACGGCCTCACGGAGAGGCTCGGCCAGCTCGAGGCGAAGCTGAAATCGCTCGGCCAGCAGACCCCCGGCGGTAGCGCCCAGGATGCGTCGGCCCCGGCGCTGGCGGAAGTCTGCGACGGCGTCAACCGGCAGTTTGCCGCCCTGGCCGACGGAATACGACATCTCGAGGAACGCCTCGACGCGGGCTTGGATAGGCTGGCCGCCGGGCCCAGCCCCCAACAGCCCCAAGAGTTCCAAGAGTTTCAAGGGCCGGAGCCCGGGCCGGTTTCGGGACCCCTCATCGGTCCACCGGCCGGCGACGATTGGCAACGGGCCCTGCTGGGCGCCGAGCTGGCCGAACACCCGGGACTCGATTTCGAGCGACAACGACTGCTCGCGGGCGTCTTGCAGGGCGACACCGGCGCGTGTTCCCTGCTGGGCCAGTTGCTCGTCTTCCGCTCCGCGCGTACCGACAAGATGCCGCCGCTGCTGAAAGACATCGGCGAGGCCTATTACCGCTGGCAACCCAAGAACCGGCCCGGCCCCAACACCATGGAGCAGGCCCTGGTCGTTTGGCTCAAAGAGACCATGCAAGATGCGGGCATCGCCAACACCATCGAGGTGGTCCAGCCCGGCGAGCGCTTCGACTCCACCCGCCACACCGCCTCCACCCGCGGTGTGGAGATCACCGAAGTTCGCGGCTGGGTTGTCCTTCGAGACAACGGCAAGGTCTACACCAAGGCCAGCGTCGCCGTCAGGTGAAGGGCCTGCCGGCAACCGATCAACATCGGATCGATGTCAACATGGAATGGACAATAGCCGGGCCGCAACGCGGCCCGGGAAAAGTTGCCCGCGGATCAAGCCCCCGCGCCGCGTTGCGGCCCGGCTACCTTCAGCTTCTCCGGCTCGGCTGCCCCACAATCGTAGCCACCGAAACCCGCCGACCCCCAAAGGCCTATCCCGCATGAAGACCTTTCAGTGCAATAAGTGCGGCCACCAGCTCCAAAGGCCCGCCATGCCGTACCGTTGCCCTCAGTGCGGGAGTCAGGCCGTC
>CAZUAM010000264.1:0-6120 GCA_964618095.1 uncultured Planctomycetaceae bacterium
CGCCATTCCCCGCTGCTCATGCCCCAGCAATCCTCGGTTTATGAATAATCCGGGATAGGCGGATCGCCCGGTTAGAGGGACCCGTTATCTGGTTTGCTGCGCACCGCGCGCCTTGGCGAAGAGGTCCTTTAGCGGCAATTCGAAGCCGGGAAGCACCTCGCCGCCGGCCAGGGATTCTTGCTCGCCGAGCTCGACGCACTGATCTTCTGCGGTGTATGCCTTGGCCGTTCGCGTGCGGGGATCGATGTACCAAACCAACCGGACGCCGGCAGTGAAGTAGTCGTGAAGCTTGCGCTGCATTTCGGCTTCGGTATTGCCCGGCGAGAGGACCTCCACGGCGAGGTCTGGAGCCAGGGCTGGAGCCGGCTCGGGAGGAAGCTGGCGGTTGGGAAACTGGTCCCAACTGATGAAACAGACATCAGGCACCCGTACCTGGTTGGGCAGGATTCTCAAGGTGCCTGCCTCGCCAAGCACAATCCCGAGGTCGTGCGTTTCCAGAAAGCGCCCGAGCAGTTGAATGATCGTGGCCGCAATCAGTGATTCATAGTATCCCACGGTTTTCTCCACTAGAATGCCGTCGATCAGCTCACAAATCCGATTGAAGCGCGACTTGGCTTGGAGCACGTCTTTCTCCGTGGCCATGCCTGGCGGAGGATACATGCGAATACGTTCCAACGGGATCCCGCCGAGGTGCGTCAGCATGTCGGCGACTGTCCAATCGGTCGGAAGGGCTGTTGGCACGACAGTGGCCATGGAATAGTCCCCGTAATGTAGAGTCTCCGGGTCCAATAGTTGACGGGGTAGATTATAGGATATTCCGCCAGTTCTTACTACCCTGCCGGGCTGGCCGCAGGTCGTTGGGTGGCCAGCTCCATGCGGCGTTGCTTGCTGGCTTCTTCCCGGCTGAGCTCGCCGGTCACGTGGCCTTCGCAGAGCACCAGGATCCGGTCGCAAAGGGTCGGCAACTCGGGCAGCTCGCCGGAGGTGACGATGATTCCCGGGCCTTTGCGGCAGAGCCTGTCCATCAGGCGGTAGAGCCGGGCCGTGGCGGCCCCAGACGCCCGGTCCGATAGGATAACCAGTGGGCACAAATACGCCAGTGGCTCAGTCGAGGTGGTAGACCTCCTGGATCTTCTTCCATTGCTCACCTTCGGGAGTGCCGGGCAGCCGGATCTGGCAAGGATCGGTAAGCTTCCACCATGCTTGTGTGGTTTCGTCCTTGGCCATTTTGGCCATGTCGGCCTGGAAGTCGTCGCCGGTGTATTCAAAGTAGGCGAACAGATAGAGCTTGTCGTCCAGCTCGGTCTCGTAGATCGAGTAGTTCTGGATGTTGCACTGCTTGATCATTTTGTTGATCGGCTTCCAGGGATGGGTGTGCAGCATGTTGTAGGTGATCTGCTGGTCTGGCTTCAGTCCGATCACCTGGCCGAAGCGGCGGACCTTCTTCTTCGATTTGGCGGCCTTCGGCGCGCGGGGCTTTGACGCCTTGAGCTCGGCTGCCTGTGCCGTGGGGGTCTGCACCGGGGGGCTTCCGCCTCTGGCCGCTTCGCTGCATGCGTAGCCGATCACGGCGCCGAGAAGAAGCACGGCCAGGGTAACGGTTGCCCGAGAAGACTTCTTATTCATCAGGTTGCTCCTTCTGCTTCGGAACGGGGAAAGTGGACGAATCATTGCACCGTCCGGCGGCGACCCGCCGATCGGTTGCACGCACCGTCAATCTGCTCTATTCTGCCTGCCGCGGGGCGTATGTCAAGAAAGAGAGAATAGGCGGCCTGTTCCGATTATATCGGACGGCAGGTGCCGCAAGGGCTCTTGCGAGCCTGGCGCCGCGCGCAGGTGCCAGCGCGGGCGCATGCGCCACCGAGGTCAATGGCTTCGGGCGTGGATTTGCGGAGGTGGGGATGCTATCGGGGCGTGGTCGTGGCGGGCGGGGCCTCGTCGCCGGGGGGCCGGCTGCAGCCGACCACTGCGGCAAGGCTGAACACGACCAGGCAGCAGACAAGCAAGATCTTTCGTGCCATGGAGATCCCTTTCAACTTGCACCTGAGGATACAGAACCTTTTATTCTAAGCCCGCCGGCAGCCGGTCACAAGGGGACCGGACCCCCGGCCGGCGCCCCGTTCCATGGTCGGGGGACTTCGTTCCCCCAGCGTCCGGCGTCGCTCAACTTGGCCGCCGGGAAAACCGATCCTGTTCTTTAGACCCTTCGCGCAGAGTTTCTATTCCCGCGCATCATCGGATGACCCAGACCGACTTGAAATCGAGCACCGACGCCGCTGCTGCGCGCCGCGGCGGCCGGGGAGAGCTGCCCTGCCGCGTCGGCCAGTGGGAGCTGGTCTGCCTGGCCGCCGAGGGGAGCCTGGCGCGGGTCTATCGGGGCCGACCCGCCGGCACCCCCGCCGACCGCCCGGCCCCCTACGCGCTGAAGATGCTCCGGCCGGAGTGGCAGGAGGATCCGCGGGCCGTGCGTTTGTTGCAGCGCGAGGCCCTGGTGGGCCGGAGCATCTCGCACCCGCACCTGGTCTCGATCCTCCAGGCGAATTTGGGCCGGCCGCCGCGGTTTGTGGTGATGCCCTGGCTCGACGGTGGGACGCTCCAGGCACAACTCGACGCCGGCAAGCGCGCAGAAGTGCCCGTGGCGCTGTGGATCGCCCGCCAGGTGGCCGAGGCGCTGGAGGCCCTGCACGCGGGCGGGTGGATGCACGGGGACGTCAAGCCGGGCAACGTCTTCATCTTGCCGGAGGGTCACGTGACCCTGTTGGACCTCGGTTTTGCCCGAAGCAAAGACGAGACCGGCTCGGCGGTCGATCGTTTGCTCACCGGCACCTGCAACTACATCGCCCCGGAATTGATCACCTCGGCCCTTCGGGCGGACATCCGCAGCGATATCTACAGCCTGGGCGTGGTGCTGTTCGAGCTTCTTGCCGGCCGCTTGCCGTTTACGGGCGAGAGTCTGGCCGAGCTGGCCGGGCAGCACAAGCAGTCCCGGCCGCCGGACCTCCGGCGGCTGGCCCCGCATCTACCGAAGAGTGTCGTCCGGTTAGTCGGCCAGATGCTCGCCAAAGAGCCGCTCCGCCGCCCGCAGACGCCCCGCGAGCTGATCGACCGGCTGGTGGCGCTGGAGATTACGACGTTTTCAGAACGGGCCTTTGGGTAGGTTGGGGAAGAAAAGACATCCAGCAACCTTTTCCGTCAGGTGTCCGATGAAATCAGCCTTTTCGCAATAGCCCGCCGATCGAGAGATCTTCATCGATCAACGGCCAGTGGATGCCGTAGCCGCCGGGTGATAATTCGGCCTCGCGCCGCTGCCTATCAGTGGCAACTGCCAGGACCGGTGAACAATGTTCCCAACGAATGCGAACCTCCCGGTCCGCAAGAACGATCACAAGTTCTTCGGCCGTCGTTTCGATACGCTTGGCGGTGATCGGTTCAGTCGCCCGCATTGCGTTGCCCTCCAAAGTATCGCTCCCATTCTTCGAGGATCAACTCGAAATGGTCGAAGATGATTTTCCGGATTTCTCTGTTCAGCCGCGGGCTAAGATTGTGAGCCCACGCCTGCTCCACGTCGTAGAGGTCTTCTCGCAACCACATTTTGCACTCCGCATCGCCCTTTCGAGCATGAACGTGAACGGGCTCGTTGCCTTCATCGGAATAGAAAAAGACGCGCCATCCACGGATGCGAAGGATCGTCGGCATAGGCTGTACTCATTGCTGTCCTGAGACCCCTGTAAGTATGAATTGTACCGTGTGTGTCCGGCGAGGCAAGACGGGTTGGGTTTCCCGCCGGAGCTGGCCGCTGATCTGCGACGGGCAGCCGCCCGAGAGCTGGTCACCTCGGCCATTCGGGCGGACATCCGCAGCGACATTTACAGCCTGGGCGTGGTGCTGTTCCAGCTTCTGGGCGGGCGCTTACCCTTTACGGGCACGGACCTGGCCGACTTGGCCGAGCGGCACAGACAGTCCCGGCCGCCGGATCTGCGTCGCCTGGCCTCACATGTACCGAACAGCGTCGTCGAGCTAGTCCACCAGATGCTCGGCAAAGAGCCGCTCCGCCGCCCTCAGACGCCACGCGAATTGATCGACCGGCTGGTGGCGCTGGAGATTGCGACGTTCTCCGAACGGGCACTTCTGTAAGAACTAACAGACAAAGGTCTTGAATAAGATAGGGTCCTGAGTCTGACGGCCCCTCCGAAAACCCGACAGGGCCGCCAGGACGAATGGTCTCGGTTGCCTCCCACCGGTTCCTGGATTAGAATGATGGGTTGAGAGATCTCGGCACTCCCCGAAAGGCCCTGATTGCCCATCTTGACTGTTTTTTCGGACATCGGGGCAACTGGAGGAATGTCAACCGACCAAGGCAGACTTATATGAGTGCTACCAACGAGCCCCACTCGACCCAGACTGTAGGCAGTCGGTTTCGCTATACCCTTCGAGGTCTGCTGCTGTTCGTGGTCTTTGTTGCCGTCGGTTGTGCCGCGCTGGTCAACGCGTCGCCTAGATGGGCCATGGCCGTGTCAACGGCAACGTTTGCGATCTTTTGCGCCGCCGCCATAGTCGCCGTTTTTGGCCGTGGGCGACGTCGTTCTTTCGCTGGGGGCTTTGCAATCTGCGGGATCGCATACCTGGCATTGGTGTACCTGGTATTGGAGAAGGAGAACGACACGATGGGGCGGATTGGCACAACCACGTTGTTGAGATATCTACACATGTCGATCGCCACCGAAGTTCCAAATCCGTATATCAAAGCCAACCCAGCTTGGGCCTTTGGGATGCCTGCGACGGTTCCAGCGCCGGAGCATCACTACTTCATGCAGATCGGGCAGCAGTTCTGGGCCCTAATCATTGGGTGGGTCGGTGGCCTTTTGGCGTGCTACGTCTATGGACGTCGAAGACCAGAATCAAGAGATGAACCTCTGCGAGATTAGAGGTCAAGCAGCGAACGAGTCTGCCGCGGCTGGCCCGGTTTGGCACAAGCCGGGTGCTGCAGGCACGCGAAGCCTGGGGGCGGCGCGGAACACGACGGCGAAAGCGGGTTCGCAGTGGAGATGCTCTCCTGCTTTTCTTGTCGCTGCGCGACCCAGCTAGGAAGCTGGGCCACCCTGGCGAACAAGCACCCGGCTAATGTTCCGGCAACTGAGGCTGTTGGTTTCGGTAGCTGAGGTCGAGCAGCTCCATGGGGTGCATGACCAGCAGCGGGTGGCCGTTCTCGCGGACCTCGCGGGCGATTTGTAGCACGCAGCCGGCGTTGGCGGTCAGGACGATCTGGGCTTCGGTGCTGAGGATGTTTTGCAGCTTGCGGCGGGCGAGCCGGTCGGACATCTCGGCTTCGTTGAGGTTGTAGGTGCCGGCCGAGCCGCAGCAGAGTTCCGTCTCCGGCAGCTCACGTAGCTCGAGGCCGGGAATCTTGGCCAACAGCCGCCGCGGGGCGGCGGTGATCGACTGGGCGTGGCCTAAGTGGCAGGCGTCGTGGTAGGTGGCCACCGCGTCGATCCGGCCGCTGGGCGGGACCGCGCCCAGGGCGTCGAGAAACTCGTGGACGTCGCGGACCTTCTGGGCGAACTTGGCCCGGTGCGGCTGGAGCCCGTCCTTCCAATGGTAGCCGTACTCCTTCATCATCGCCCCGCAGCCGGCGTGGTTGACGACGATGGCGTCGTAGCGGTCGAGCTCGAAGGCCACCAGGTTGGCGTCGGCCATCCTCCGGGCGGCGCGGCTGTTGCCGGCGTGGAAGTGGATCGCCCCGCAGCAGCCCTGCTCTTCGGGGATGAAGACGTCGCAGCCGTTTCGCTGCAACACCCGGAGCGTGGCCCAGTGGACGTGGCGAAACATGGCGTCGGCGATGCAGCCGACGAAGAAGGCCACCCGGGCACGCCGGCGGCCGACCGCCGGCAGGAATCGGGGCAGTTTCGGGCCCGGCTTGACCGGCGGCGGCAGCAACCGGACCATCCGGCCGAGCCGGCCGGGGATCAACCCGAGCAGCCCCAAGCGCTCGGCCGCCCTGAAGACGCCCACGCGCTGAAAGAATCGGACCGGGGCCAGCAATCGCCGCATCCGATGGGCGTAGGGAAACAGTTGGAACAGGACGAGGTCGCGGAACCAGTCGAATCGCTTCTCGGCCCTGGG
>CAZUAM010000264.1:6130-9267 GCA_964618095.1 uncultured Planctomycetaceae bacterium
CTGGTGTCGGCCTCTTCCATCGCCAGGCGGAAGGGCTCGATCAGCCGGCCGTACTCGACGCCCGACGGACAGGCCGTCTCGCAAGCGCGGCAATCCAGACACAGTTCGAGGTGCCGGCGCATGCGGTCGGTCAGGCCCGACTTCCCGTCGGTCACCAGCCGCATCAGCCGGATCCGGCCGCGGGGACCGTCGTTTTCGTCGCCCAACTCGGCGAACGTCGGGCAGGTGGAGGTACACAGGCCGCAGTGGACGCACTTGAGGAACACCTGGTAGTCGATGTCCGCGCCCGGGTTCCGGCTCTCCTCTACATTCGGATTGTCTTCGGTGCGGTGATTCATCAGTCTGCGTAAGCAAAACGGCCCGGATTGAGCAGTCCCTTGGGATCGAAGCGGTCCTTGATGGCCTGCATCGCCGTGGCCCCGTCGCCCGGCGGCCCCCAAACGTCTTGAGAGGTCAACTGGGCTCCGTCGGGGCAGTAGAGGACGACCATCTTGCCCCCGGCGGCGGTGACGGCCGGCCGCAGCCGGCTGCCAACCAGCTCGGGGAACTGATCCAGCGTCGGCGGGGAGAAACCGACGCGAATCACGCCGCTGCCGGCGTGGGCCTGGATCGCAATGCTGGAATCCAAATCGAGCAAGCGGCCGACCGTCTCGGCCGTCGCGCCGGGTGGCACACTGATCTGTACTTGGGCGTCAAACTCGGTCAGCCACTCCCACACTGGGCCGGCCTGGGCCTGCGGGATAATCACCGGCGAGGAGACGTGCTGCTCGCGCCACTCGTCCTGTAACTGGCGGACCATCCAGTCGACCTCGGGCTTGCTCCCCTCGAAGGCGACGACCAGTCGCGCCACGCTGGAGGTGAGCACCGGCCCCATGGCCGGATTGTCCTGCGAAGCGGAACCGGCCAGCAGCTCGACGGCCGCCGGCAGGGTCTTGGTATGCACCAGGCCGGCCAACAGCCGTTCGACGGCAGCCAGTTCGGGCAGCTCGCAGACGACCAGGGCCGACGTCTCGGGCAGGGGCCGGACCATCAGCGTCACCTGGGTGATCACGCCCAGCGTGCCCAGCGAGCCGACCATCAGCCGGCAGAGGTTGTAGCCGGCGGCGTTCTTGACGACGCGCCCGCCACCGGAAAAGGCGGTCCCCAGGCCGTCGGCGGCGCGGATGCCGATCACGTAGTCGCGGATCGTTCCGTGGGCGTAGCGCCGGGGCCCGCCCAGCCCCGTCGCCACCACGCCGCCGATTGTGGCCCGACGCGGCTGGGGAACGTCGACCGGCAGCCGCTGGCCATTGACGGCAAGGTTGTTGGCCAGTTCGGCCATGGTCAGCCCGGCCTGGGCCGTAATCGTCATGTCGTCGGCGGGGTAGTCGACCACACGGCCGAGCTTGGCCAGTGAAAGGCCAATTCCGGGGCGGGTAGGGTGGACCCCATAATCGAGACGAGTCCCGCCGCCGATGGGATAAATCGGTGTCCCGGCCTGATACGCATCGCGTATCGCGTCGGCTACGGCGGGCTCGTCGGCCGGTGTGATCGTTTCGGTCAGCGGGAGGACGTGGGTCACGGTTGTTAGGGCGGAGTGGGGGGCTCGTTCTAGTGGCGACTGAAGTCGCCACTCCTCGTTTCAGTGGTGAAGGGGGTTGCCACTCCTCGTTTCAGTGGTGACGGGGGTCGCCACCTACGGTTGATTCAGCATTCAGCATTCAATATCGCTTCCGGGAGTAGCTTGCCGGGGTTGAGCCGTCCGGCGGGATCGAAGGCCCGGCGTACTCGGGCCATCGCCTGAAGATCTTCCTTCGTGAAGAGCCGATCCATCAAGGCGATCTTCTCGATGCCGATGCCGTGTTCGGCGGTCACGCTGCCGCCGAGGCGGATGCACTCTTCCAGCAGTTCGCGGCCGGCCGCCATCACCCGCTCGACCTGCCGCGGGTCGCGCTCGTCGAGCAGCAGGACCGGGTGGACGTTGCCGTCTCCGGCATGGGCCACGTTGACAACGCGGACCTGGTACTTCTTGCCGATCTCGGCAATCCGGCGGATGATCTCCGGCAGCCGGGTCCGGGGGACCACGCCGTCCTGTGTGATGTAGTTGGGGCTCAGCCGGCCCAAGGCGCCGGCGGCCGACTTGCGGCATTTCCACAACAATTCGCGTTCTTCGGGGCCGGCGGCGTGGAGCACTTCCCGGGCGCCAAATTCCCGACAGAACTCCACGATCCGGTCCCGCTGACCGTCCAGCCCGGCCGACAGCCCGTCCAGCTCGATCACCAACACCGCCCCGGCGTCCGAGGGGAAGCCGAAGTGGAAGGCCTCGTCCAGCGCGGTCATGATGGCCTGATCCATCAGTTCCATGGCCGCCGGGATGATGCCCGCCGCAATGATCCGGCTGACCGCCCGGGTGGCGTCCTCGACCGTGTTGAAGACGGCCCGCATGGTGCGGTAATCTTGCGGGTTGGGGGTCAGCCGGACCCAGACCTTGGTCACGACTGCCAAGGTCCCCTCGCTGCCGACCAACACGCCGATCAGGTCCAGGCAGCCGGGATCCTCGAGCGGTCCGAGCCGGACGATCGACCCGTCGCCCAGCACGGCTTCGAGTCCCAGGACGTGGTTTACGGTCACACCGTACTTCAGGGTATGGGGTCCGCCGGCGTTGGTGGCCACGTTGCCGCCGATGGTGCTGGAGGTCTGGCTGGACGGATCGGGGGCGAAGTGATATCCGCTGCCGGCCAGGGCGGTTGCAAGCTGGAGATTGCGCACGCCCGCCTCGACCACGGCCAGCCGGTCGCGGAGGTTGATCTCGATAATCCGATTCATCCGCGTCAGCATCAGCACCACGCCGCCGCCTACCGGCACACAACCACCGGCCAGGCTGGTGCCGGCCCCGCGGGGAATCAATCGGGTGTTGTGACGATGACACAGCTTGACGACCTCGGCCACCTGGCGGGTCGAACGGGGAAAGACGACCAGGTCGGGGCGGTGCTTCTCGATGGTGTAGCCGTCGCAATCGTAGACCGCCAACTCCGAGGGGGCCGAGAGCACGTCCTCGGCGCCCAGACGCTTCCGTAGATCTCTGACCAGCGGGGAGTGGGGCATCGCCGACTGAGCTGGAGTCAAAAAACGTGCGGAGAACACAACGCCAATATCAC
>CAZUAM010000265.1:0-9264 GCA_964618095.1 uncultured Planctomycetaceae bacterium
TCCCCGCCGCTCATGCCCCAGCAATCCTCGGTTTATGAATAATCCGGGCTAGAGGAGGCTTTTGTCGGCGGGCAAGAGGGTAGACTGGCTGAGGATATCCCATAATCTGGCGCGGTCCTTGCCCTCGACGGGGATACTCTCACCATTGGTGAGGTGAATAACCGTTCGGTCCGTGTTTGCCTTGTCGTCTACCCTGACGATATGATCTGCGTTCAGGCTGATCATATCGTCTTTACCCACCGCCTTGACGGCAATAAACGCTCCCATGAGTTAAGCCTTCCGTTGAATGTTTGTGGAGTGTTGGCGGAGACGTCCTGGGCGGCCGCATCTACTTCGGCGAGCGCTGCTTCGCACCGATCGACTTGCCGCGTACGCTTTGGTTGGCGGGCAGCCTGAAGTGACCCACCGCGACCACCCAGTCCGAAACCGCCGGCAGCTTGATCGTCTGAGCTTGCGGCTGCAAATCGCCGAGAGGGATCTCTGCGTACGGCTTCCTGGCATCGACGGCCATCGCCGGCTGCGGGCCGGGCAATCCCGCCAGGTCGACGTGGATGGTACGGGTGTCTTCACGGTACAGGACAAGGCTCTTTGCACTGGGGCTCCGCAGAACACGTGTTTCGGCGTCGCTGCTGAGTTGATTGGCGGCTTTCATGTCTGCCAGGAAACGCCCCTTCGCATCGAAGAACACCGCATACGTCTTGAGTTGGTCCTTGTTGGGGAACACGCCGCCTGGGCTCAGATTCGGATCGATCCCCCAGATGTTGGCCACGCCGCCCGCCATGGTTGAATGATACAGGCCGCGACGTGTGCGTTCTGGGCTGTAGTCTTTCTCAGGATACGGACTTCGGCGGATGCGGAAGCGGTCTTCCGACATAACCGGTTGTGCGGGGACCGCCCGCAGCGCAGCCAAGTACACCTCGTACGTAGGCCGGTGGTGCTCATAGCTGCTGTAGTCCAGTCCCTTGTTCCAGGTTGCATCGCGGGTATGGTCCGTCCCTTGGTTGGGGCCGGCAGGGCGGCCGCCCAGGAAATGGGACCAGCCCATGTGGCGATGCATGGTGTCGCGCCAGGCCTTCAGTTGGGTTGCCGTGACCCATTCGTCGAGGTCGAACCCGTAGCCCATGCTCCATCCCGGCATCGGACCCAGCCGCGCGGCAATGTAGCGTTGTAGGCGTTTGTCGAGAGGGCCCTGGATGCCTCCGCCGAGGCTTCGGGGTGTCTGCGATCGTTGATGATCCCCCCAGCACCAGACGTGGACCAGGCCCCCGGCCGCATGTGTCTTGGTGATCAGCAGCTCCAGGGCCTCGAAGGTGCGCGGGTCGGGCTGGGTCATGGTCGAGTCGACCTTGTCGCTGGTGGCGTCCAGCTCGAACCATCGCCCCCCCACGACAGAGACGTGGAAACCGCTGAAACCGTGCCCCCCCACGAACTCCCGGATTTTCTCGTCGATCAGGGCGGGGGCGTTGTGAAACGCCTTCGGATTGTTGTTACCGACCATGTAGTCCCACATCGCCAACTGGGGGACGAAGGCGTTCTCCGTTGCCTGCCAACCCCATTTGCCCGCGAAATTCTTCAGGAAGCCACGTGCATTGACGTCAGGGTTGGGCTCGATGGTGACTCTGCCCGTATGCCCGTCCAGATCGGGATCTTGGCTCGCGGAGACGAAGGTCCACGCGCCTTGCCTGGTGCCGGTGAATCGCAGCGCCCAGTTGGTTCCCCCGTCGTAGTACATTTCCGTGGTGCGCGTATCGCCGCTGGGCTGATGCGTGAAGACCACGGTGGCCGGGACGTCAAAGGCACTGCCGGTCCAGCTTGGGTTGGCGACAGTCCACTTCAGGCAGGGCGTCCACTGCGTGCCTCGCGCCTGTCCCAAGTCTGCTGCATGCAAGGCCCCTGGCCCGGCAAATGCAATCATCACGGCCAGACAAACCGCGCCCTTGGACCTCAGCCATGACTTGCCTTTCATGGTGTGCCAACTCCTTTTCTCGTTCCGTGTCGTTCGCGGAGCCGCGCCGGCTGCTTGCGATTGTTCGACCATCTTATCAAGTAGAAACGCCGGGGCAAAGTCCGGATCGTTATTTGAGGTTCGCAGTGGTCCGATTCATCGGGCCCAGCTCACCTGGACCGCATGAATGCGGTCACGCCGAACGGCCCGTGAATGATGCGGGGCAGACGGGATGACGGGGGTCGGTTGGACCTATTGTCCCGTGCCGACGGCGATCATGTCGATTGTCAGCGTGCGGCCCGGCTGGCCCACGGCGTGTACGGTGACCTTCGAGGCCGCGGGCGGACGCTGCGGGTCGAAAAACTCGGGACGCAGTTTGTCGAGCCCTCGGCTGGCGTCGTCGTCGGACACATAGTACGTGGCCTTGGCCAGATGGAGCATGTCGCTGCCCGTCTTGGCCAGGATCGACTCCAATTGGGCGAACACATCGCGGGCCTGGGCCTCGCCGTCACCCGCGACACGCGCCGACAGGCCGGAAATGTAAACCTGCCGTTCGGTGCGGACCAGCGCTACGCGGCTAAAGGCAGGCGAGGGCTTCACCTCGGGCGGGTTGTAGTGCTCGACAGAGTCGGCCGGTTGGTCCGTCACGGGCAACTGCGCGACAAGCTCGATCTCGACCGGCGCCGAGGCGATCCATTCCACGAAGACCACGGGCGGAGTGAGCCGGCCCGGGAAGAGCTTCTTCACCTCGCTGAGGGCCTCGTCGGCCGACGAGGCCGGCGTGAGAAACACCTTCACTTGCACCACCTGCGCCGGCGAGAGCTTCAATTGCCGCAGTCTTCCGAGCAAGGTGGAGAGCGACTGGGCGACGGCTGACATGGCGAGTCCGCCTCGTTCCGGCTGGCCGGACAGGTACGCCACGCCGCCGGGCGGCATCACCGCGGCATCGGCGCAGTCCGTCTCGCCGGCCACGGCCTCGCATTGCTCGAGGGCCACGGCCTCGCATTGCTCGAGGGCCACGGCCTCGCCTTTCTCCGCGGCCACCGCGACCGCATCGACGGCCACCAGCGCCTTGCGATGCTTAAGCGGCGTCAGAACCGCCGTGATCGCCGGGCGGACGGTGGGGTCGAGTCGCTTGCTCAACTGCTCGCGCACGCGGCCGGCCGTCTGATGCGAGAGGGCGTAGACGTTCAGTCGAACGAGTTTGTCGAGGCCCGATCCAGCGGCGCCCAACACGGCCTCCAGGTTGGTCAGAACCTGTTCAATCTGCTCGTCGGCCGACCCTTCGCCCACGAGTTTTCCCTCACCATCCAGCGGCAAAAGCTGACGCGTGTGCACCAGCGGTAGCCCCTGAACAACCACGGCCTGCGACATGCCTGCGGGGGCATCGAGGGGAAGGTAACGGACCGAGGGCTCGTTCGTCTCCTCGCCGGGCATGTCTTCGCCGGGCGCAGGCTTCGCGGGGGCCCCGTTCTCAGTCGCCGCTTGGACGGCCGCGCAAACCACCAGCGCGAGGCAGCAGCCGGCCAGCAAGAGAACCGCAAGAGATCGCCATGTCATGGGAGTGCTCCTTATATGGGGCACGTTTCCAACGTACCCGTAACGCCCAGCCTCAGCCACCCGACCGGACCCGCGAAGCGGCGTAGGGAGGGTCGGCTGGAAGCGTTGGTTAGCCACCACGCTCCACGAAGTAGCCGGCATGGGCAAGGACTTTTTGGCAGAGATCAAGAAATGACTCCAACGACAGATCATTCTTTGCATCATTGGTGCGCCATGCGCAGATTTCGAACTTTGTACCTGTTGCCTCCCCCTCGACATGATCGACGGTTGGCAAGAGCGCAAACCGGGCCTTGTATGCGCGCCGCCCTCGTTGTGAATGTTCGTTGTCGTACGTGCTCATGAGGTGCCAATCAAGCTTCTCGCCCGTGTATGCGTCCTTGCCTCCCGACCTCACGACGGCTCGATGTATCGCCGCGCGATAGGCCGAGCCTGTGCATTTGCGGCCTCTTTTTCGATCGCGCTTCACATGCGCGGCCGCTTTTCGTATCAGCCAGTGCTCATAGGCTTCCGGCTCTACAACGCCTTCCAGAAACGAGGGCATTGCGCGCTTCTTGGACATGTGGCTAACCCGCAATTCTGCTCGTTCCCAACCTGGAGCTTAGGAACGAAGTGCAACAGGCACGTTGGAAACGTGTCCTGCAGAAACAAGACGCTACACCTGCTCCGGCAGCTCGTAGCCCGTGCGCCTTGGGATGTCGAGATAGCCGTTGGCCTCGTCGTCTCCGGGGAAGACCTCCTTTTCCGGATCCCACTTCAGCGGTCGTCCGAGCCATCGGGCGATGTTGCCCAGGTGGCACAAGGTGGCCACGCGATGCGCGTTTTCCACGTTCATGATCGGCTCTTTGCGCAGGCGCACGCAGTGGAAGAAGTTGCTCATGTGGTTGTCGCTTCGGTAGACGCGGATCGCGTCGGCCGGAAGCGGGTCTTGGTCGAGGCCCTTCGGATCGCACTCGTACCCCTCGCGAAAGATGGTGATCTTGCCCTTCTCTCCAATAAAGGTCCCTCCGCCGCCCAACCGGTTCTCGGTGCCGCTGAGTCTGAGCACCACATGGTTGGCATACTTGTAGTTGATGATCGGCTTGCTGGCGATGGTATCGCCGCGATCGCGACTCTCCGGGTTGTGGTAGACCACCTTCTGGAGTTCCTCGGCCGGCTCCACCCAAATCTCGACCGGACCGCTGTTGTCCATCCCCAGCGCCCACTGGACCATGCTCAGTCCGTGGCAACCCCAGTTGGCCAGCTCGCCTCCCGAATAGGGCCGGAAGGACATCCAGCCCGGGCCGACGGCGAATTTCTCCGCGGGCTGGGCCGGGTACTTCTCCCGGACATAAGGTACGCGCGACAGGTAAAGGTCCGTGTGGTAGGGCACGACTTCGTTCGGCCCGCACCATCGATCCCAATCCAGTCCCTCGGGGATTGGCTGGGCGGGGAAATCGCATTGATAGGGGCTGGGATAGTTGTAACCGATGACCGTGTGCACCTTGCCGATGCGCCCGTTGAGAATCAGTTCCACGGCCTTGCGCGTCATCGGGTGGGATCGCTGCTGTTCGCCGGTCTGGAACACGCACTTGTGCTTTCTGACTGCGTCGGCCATGACCCGCCCCTCGCGGATCGTGTGCGAGAGCGGCTGTTCGCCGTAGATGTCCTTGCCGGCCTGGCAGGCATGGATACAGGGCAGGTAATGCCAATGCTCCGGGGTGGCGTAAATGATGACGTCCACGTCCTTGCGATCCAGCAGTTCGCGGTAATCCTGATAGGCCGAGCACTTGTGCTTGGCTGCCCACTGGTCCGCCCGTCTCTTGTTGAGATCGGCGACGCCGACGATGCGTATGTCCTTGGGCGGTTTCTTCTGGCCACCTTTTCCGACGACCAGTTGCCCGCTGCGCCGCCCACAGCCGATAATCCCCACGCCGATCTGGTCGTTTGGCCCCGGAGTCTTCTTTTTTTCCCCCGAGGTCGCCTTGGCGTCACTTGGCCCGGAAGTGGGCTCTTTGCCGCACGAGGCGAACAGCGGCAGGGCGCTTCCTGCGGCGGCTGCGCCCAGGGCTTGCCGCAGTAGCCGGCGTCGCGAGATCTTTCCGGCAACTGTCATTCAAGCCTTCTCCCTGAAAGGTTTTCTGCTTTGTGAATTTGCACCTCGTTCCCAAGCTCCAGCTTGGGAACGCACCTTCGGGGAGCTGCTTCCCATCCTGCGAAGCAGAGCTTCGCGGATAGGGGTTCCCAAGCCGGAGCTTGGGAACCAGTTGCAGGTCATTCCTCGATCGACCCCAATCATCGGTGCACTGATCTTGGTCGGCGTTTACGCTGGGCCCACAGCCAGGTAGACCTTGCGGACGGCCCGGACAATGTCGTTCACGTCCTCACTCATCGGTGAAGTTGGAGTCCATGATCACGTGGCCAGCGCGGCGCTGTGGGCGTGGATCTTTCTGATCGCTTCGATGATGTGATCCATGTCGCTACGGTCGGCCAGCAGCAGAGTGTGGAACACCCCGACGGTCGTCTCACAGACTTGCTTGTTGCCTTTGAGTTCCTGGAAGCTGTCGCGATAGGCTTTTAGCCGCTCGGCGGTGAAGAGGCGCTTGAATCCGCGCGAGTTGATCGCCTCGTCGAGCAGGCCGTCGTTATACTGTTCGTGATAGCCGCCGCTAGCGGGGACGCCTTCGGCGCGGAGGGCCCTGATGAACTTGCCCCGTGACAGCCCGTGGAACTGGTCCGCGTCGTATCGGAACGCGTAGAGATGCCAGACGGCCCGGCTGTTTTCCGGCAACCGCACCGGCTGGATGCCGGGGATCTCTTTCAGGCCGGCCGTCAAATGATCGGCGTTTTCTTGCCGGCGCTTCGTATCCGACACGAGCTTGTCGATTTCCTGCCGGAGCAGGGCGGCCGCGTAATGCATCATGCGGTAGTTGGTGCCGTGGCTGAAATAGCCGCTGCCCTTGAAGGTCCCGAAGGAGCGCCCGCAGTTGTGGTAGGCCTGGCAGCGGTCCAAAAGCTCATCGCTGTTGCCGGTGACGGCCCCGCCTTCGCCGGCGGGAATATGCTTGGAGTTCTGGAAGCTGAAGCAGCCCAGATCGCCCAGGGTGCCACACTTGCGGCCTTTGTATTCGCCCAGCCACGCCTGACAGGCGTCCTCAACGACGGCCAGCTTGTGTTTCTTGGCGATCGCGTTGATGGGGTCCATGTCGCAAGGCAGGCCGTAGATGTGCACCGGCATAATGGCGCGGGTTCGTTCGGTGATCCGACTCTCGATCGAAGCCGGGTCCATCGTCAGCGTGGCCGGATCCGTGTCGGCGAACACAGGCAGGGCTTTGAGGGTCAGGATCGTGTTATACGTTGCGATGAACGTGAAGGGGGAAGTGATCACTTCGTCGCCGGCATCCACGCCCATGACGTGCATGCTGATGATCAACGCGGTGCTGCCGCTGGTCGTGGCCATGCAGCGCTTGGCACCGAGCAGTTTCGCCCAGGCTGCCTCAAAATCGGCTACCTGCCCGCCGCCGCCGGCACAGCACCATCGCCCGCTGCGCAACACGTCGACGATTTCAGGCTCCCACGACTCGCGCCAATCCGGCCATTTGGGCCAGCCGCCCTTATGCACGGGTGTGCCTCCGAGCAGGGCGGGTTTGTCAGCCCCCGCGGCGAAGACCGTCGGCGCTCGGCGGGTGCCCAGCCAGGTCAGTGCGGCAGAACCTGCCGCTGCGGTTCGGACAAATCCACGTCGTGTCAAATAGTTTTCCATGGCGTTAGCTCCTCCTAGATTATGAGGTGGTGTTTCTGGTTAAGCGTTCACGGGGATCATCGGTTTGGAAGTCTCCGTCATCGTCTACGCTGAGCCCATCGCCAGATAAACCTTGCGAATGGCCCGGACGATGTCATTGACGTCTTCGTCGGTGAAGTTGGGGTCCATAATGACGCCGCCCAGGCGTCCCTGGATGTCGATCGTCTTCGGGCAGCACTCGCTTCCATAGCGGATCGCCTTGCCCTGAGGCGTGTTGAAGGAAGGCCAGTCGGGGTGGACGGTGACCTTGTTCTCGATCCGCTTGTCGATCGGCAGGATCACCGAGCCGCCCGGTGGTGAGGCAGAGACTCCCTCAGCCCGCACCGCCCGCAGGAACCGGTCGCGCCGCTTGCGGGTGCCGAGGTCCAGGAAGACGGTTACGCCCAAATCACCCTCGAGGTCTGGCGTCTTCCGCAGTCTCAGTCCCGGCAGGTCGGCGATGCCCTCGCGGACCTTCCGAGTGTTGCTCCGAAGGGCCTTGCAGATGGTTTCGATGTCCTGCTCCTGCGCTTTGAGGATTGCGCCGGTGAATTCGTTCATGCGGAAGTTGGAGGCGGCGAAACCCGGGAGCAGACCGCCGCCGAGATCCTCCTTGTAAGGGGAGCGGAGTGAGCCCACGTCGTGGGCGCGCACGGCTCGCTCAAAGAGCTTCGGATCGTTGGTGACCACGGCACCGCCCTCACCCGCAGTGATGGTTTTGCTCTGCTGGAAGCTGCTAATGCCGATATCGCCCATCGAGCCCAGGTACTTTCCCCCATAGCGTCCTCCCACGCATTGGGAGAAATCTTCCAGGACACGGAGCTTATGCTTCCGCGCGATTTCGAGGATCGGGTCCATGTCGGCCGGGCATCCCTGAAGGCTGACGGCGATGATCGCCTTGGTGCGCGGCGTGATTCTCGCCTCGATATCCCCAGGGTCGATATTGAGCGAGCCATCGACCTCGGCGAAGACCGGCAGGGCTCCCGCAAGGACGACGGTATCGTAGTCGGCGTACCACGTCCAAGCGGGGAGAATGACCTCGTCGCCGGGCCCGATTTCCAGTGCTGCCAAAGCGGCGGACAGGGCCGTCGTTCCCGAGGTCACCCCAAGGGCATACTTCACGCCGATGTGGGCTGCGTACGCTTCCTCGAACTGGAGGACCTTGGAGCCGCTCTTCCACCACCGGAAAGGCCTCCTCGATTCGAGCACATCAAGGATTTCGCGTTTCTCGACCTCGTCGTAAAACTGAGGCCCGTAGGGTTGGTACCTGAGCGGGGTCTTCCGCACCGGCGTCCCCCCCTCGATGGCGAGCTTCTGCTTGCCTTCGGCGGCTAGGCTCCGGCGAGCCCCGCCAGATCCCCCGAAAACCGACGCGGCGCCCGCGGCGCCGACGGTTGCCAGGAACTCGCGACGGCTCTTTATCGGCTCATTCATCGGACTGTCCTTTGATGCTGACGGAAGGTTGACTCGGCTTCTAACGAGTGCCCCAATCCGTGACGTTCTCTCGGCTCAGAACGTCAGTATAGGTCCCGGGCACGCCCGTGGTCAATACAAAACCGGCCGCCGCCGCGGCTCACGCCGCGTAGTGGCGGGCCACCTTCCGGATGGCGGTTGCCACGCCGAGGATGTAATCCTCCGTCATAGCTTCATGAATCGTTACCGTAATGCCGGTTTCCAGGATGGCTTCGGCTTCCGGGCAGCGATGCTTGGTGAAATCCATGGTGGTCAGGCCCATTTCCTTGACCGGCCAACGACCGGCAAAGAAGTCGTGTTGCTGAAAGGGAGGCTCGCGATAGATCGGCAACCGGATGTATCCCGCCCCCGCCCGCACCCCTTCGAGCACCAGCGCCTTGACGAACTCGCGACGGTCACAGCGGAAGGCGTCGGGCTGCACGCGGAACATGTAGAAATAATAGGTGGCGCGGTCCTCCGGATGGACCTGGTGCGGCTGGACGCCGGGGATGTCCGCAATCTTTTCGCTCAGCAGATTGCCGAAACGCGC
>CAZUAM010000266.1:0-9259 GCA_964618095.1 uncultured Planctomycetaceae bacterium
CTCCAGATTTGCCGGTTTACCCAGGGCAGCACGGCCGACACGGCCGTGGCACGCCCATGTATAATCCGGGCTAGGGCGGGACCACCGATCCGTATAATACCACCTGGCCCGGTTGCCCTGGCTGTAGGGGGAAGTGCATATAGCCGGTGGTGGGTATGGGCCGTGCCGGCGCGCAGCCACACGCAGGATCGCCCGACAAGGGGCTGAGTTTCCGCCGTGGCAGGCCGGGTCAGACTGCCCAAGACGTTCCCATGGGCTAATCGATGGGTTCCAGCAGGAAGTCGTCCACCTCGACCGACGCGCCTTTTTGAATGAAATTGACGCGGACCAGCAGTCGGGTCTCGCCACGGCGGTTCAACACGGTGCCCTCAAGCCCCGCCAAGGGCCCATGCCGAACCCGAACGTGGTTTCCCGGCACCAATCGGCTTTCGACGGTCAACGGTGCCTTCGAGGCGATCAATTGGCGGAGTTGTCTCAGGTCATGCAGCAGACAGGCGGGATCGTCGATGGTGATGACCCGCGAGATTCGGTTGGTGGTCAAGCTGCGGATCCGCTCCTCTTCCGAGCCGTAGAGGAATACATAGCCTGGGAAAAGTGGGGTATGTGAAGAAATCTTGCGGCCACGCGAGACCCACATCTTCTTCACCAGAGGCAGATAGAAGGGGATCTGGAAGCTGAGCAGATCGCGGGAGATGGCCTTTTCCTGTCGGGCCCTGGTGTAAAGCACCCACCATTGACGCTCAGATGGCTGGCAGGTTATGTCGTCCAACAACGTCTCGGGATAGAGGCTGGTTTCCTCGCCGAGGATTGGCATGTTTGACCTCCCTTACCCCCCGATCGATAATTCCCGGACGACCCTGGCTGACGTTCCCCCTGGCCTGTGCGTCCCTGAATTATAACCCGGGTCCAGTGCGTATTCAAATTTGGCAGTGGGCGGGAGCCGTGCAGCCGCTGCGGACGGCACTGCGTCCGGACGTCGCAAGTCTGTTTTCCTGAACTACTTGGAGCTGCGTTTGCCGCGTCTGGACGGGGGACTTGACGGATTCCCCACCAAGAAGAGGCAGAGGAGACCTGTCTCCCCAAGCAGCCCCCTGAGGGGCTTCGCGTCGGTGTCCGGGGCCCAGCGGTCTCCGCCCCGCCAGACTCATATTTGGAAGGGAGCGGGATTATGATAGGCTTTGGAGACGGGCCCATGCTATAGATTTGTATCTGTCCGGGGTGTGCTCGTCTCGGGAGCATCGCGAGTTGAGGCGTTTGGGCAACAGAGGCAAGCGAGAATGTGTGGGATCGTCGGATATGTCGGACCTCGGCAGGCCTGGGAATTCCTCGTCGGGGGGCTCCGCCGACTGGAGTATCGTGGCTACGACAGCGCTGGTGTGTCTACGATTACCCCCGAGGCCGGGTTGACGGTGGTGAAGACCTCTGGGCGGATCGGGCGGCTGGAAGCCCGGCTGGCCGACACGCCCGCGGTCGGCCGGATCGGAATCGGCCATACCCGTTGGGCCACCCACGGCGCGCCGAGCGACCAGAACGCCCATCCACACATCGGCGGCGACGGGGCCCTGGCGGTGGTGCATAACGGCGTGATTGAGAACTTCCAGGCGCTCCGGCAACGGCTGGAGGGTGAAGGCTACCGGTTCCAGTCGGCCACCGATACGGAGGTAATTGCCCATCTGATCGACAGTTGCCTGAGCCAGCGGCCGTCGGTCGAGGAGATGGCAGCGGCGGGCTATAGGCCGCTGGTGGAGGCGGTCGAGGCCGCCCTGGCCCAGCTCCTGGGGACCTACGGACTGGCGGTCGTCTTTCGCGACTGGCCGGAGGTGCTGATCGCGGCCCGGCGAGGCAGCCCGTTGATCGTCGGGGTCGGAGCAGGTGAACATTTCGTCGCCAGCGACGCCTCGCCCCTGGTGGGCTACACCGACAGGATCGTCTACCTGGCCGACCATGAGTTGGCCGTGATCACGGCCGATTCCCTTCGCGTGATCCACCGCGACCAGGGCCACGTCAGCCACAGCGTCGAGGTGCTGGAGATCGAGTCGGGCGACGTGGAACTGGGCGGGTACGAGCACTACATGCTCAAGGAGATCTTCGAGCAGCCGGAGTCGATCCGCAACGCGATGCGAGGCCGGCTCGACTTGGACGCGGCCACGGCGAGGTTCGGCGGGTTGACGCTCACGCCCCAACAGCTCCGCCGCGTGGAGCACTTCATGATGACCGCCTGCGGCACGAGCTGGCACGCGGCGCTGGTCGGCGAGTACCAGATCGAGGCCCTGGCCCGGCTGCCGGTCGAGGTCGAATACGCCAGCGAACTCCGCTACCGCAACCCGCCGCTGGGCAACAACACGCTGCTTTTTGCCATCACCCAAAGTGGCGAGACTGCCGACACGCTGGCGGCCTTGCGGGAAATGAAGCGCAAGGGTCATCCCGCGCTGGCGATCAACAACGTGGTGGGCAGCACGATTGCCCAGGAGGCCGACGGGGGGATTTATCTGCGTGCCGGTCCCGAGATTGGGGTGGCCTCGACCAAGGCGTTCACCTCCCAGTGCACGGTGCTGGCCATGTTGGCGCTGTACTTCGGCCGTTTGCACCACCTGAGTTTCCATGCCGGCATGCGGATCATTGAGGAACTCCGGGGGTTGCCCGACAAGGTCCAGAGGGCCCTTCAGACCCACGACAAGGTGCGGCGGATCGCGGAGAAGTACGCGGAGTGCGACAACTTTCTGTACCTGGGGCGGCAGTTCAACTTTCCCACCGCGCTGGAAGGGGCCTTGAAGCTGAAGGAGATCAGCTACATCCACGCCGAAGGCTACCCGGCCGCCGAAATGAAGCACGGTCCGATTGCCCTGGTCGATCAGCACACGCCCAGCGTGTTTCTGATGCCGCAGGGTGCCGTTTACGACAAGGTGATGGCCAATCTTCAGGAGATCAAGGCCCGGGGGGGACCCGTGATTGCGGTGGTCGGCGAAGGTGACGCGCAGGCGGCCGCGGTGGCCGACGACGTGATCGAAGTGCCCGCCATCGCAGAATTCCTCCAGCCGATCGTCACGATCATCCCCCTTCAGTTGCTCTCCTACCACATTGCGGTTGCCCGAGGCTGCGACGTCGACAAGCCGCGCAATCTGGCGAAGAGCGTGACAGTGGAGTGACGAGGGAAGATGGGGGGCGTCTCGCGGCCGTTTCTTCCTGTCTTGGTTGTTCCCCGTTACAGCCCCCTTGTCATATGCCTTGCCTTTGTCCAAAATCAGCAGTTGTTGGGAAGCCACCGCCAGGACCAGGATCGGTCAGATGGTCACGGAGCCGGCAGAGCTGATACTGTTTGGCCAAAAGTGTCGCGACGCATTCTTCCAAGAGGCGGAGAAGCTTGGAATTCCCCTGGAGGATCTCAAGGACGAGGAGACTCGCAATCGCGTTTTTCGCAGTTGCCTGATCAGGGTCAGGAAGGCGACGGCCAAGGCCGTGGCTGCCGAGTTGGGTATACCGATCACGGATAATCAAGCGCACTCGATCGCCAGAAATATCCTGACCCCGCAGGTCATGGCCGATCCGGCACCGTTGGCACCCGAAGAGCGGGCCATCGCAGAGGAACTATACTTTCACGCGATTAAGGCCGCCGTTGCTCGTCAAGGGAGTTCCATCAAGGATCGAGCGGCGCGGGCCGAAGCCCACAGAAGGGTGGCCGCCGGCGAACGAGGTCTGACGAGCTTGCAGAAGCTCAGTCGCGCCTCCGGCTGCCTGGTGGTGGCCGGCATGCTCGTGCTGGGTGCGGCTTCGACGCTGCTGTATGCCGTCGCTCTACTCATCGCAACGACGGCCTCACCTTGACGGCGGTGGACGGGGAACTCGGCCTCGCGATTTCCTCGTGCAGCCCGTTTCTCGTCGGCGGAAGCCTGGCGCCATCAGCGCTGTAGAATCTCCGCCCTGACCGCTAGATCGGGGGGGCAATCCGCGCGGTGCGGTCCTCCAAGATAGGGCCGGAAGCCTGTCTCGTGAAGCTACGGCTTTACGGGACTGTGTTTTTCGAGATGGGGATTTGGGACATCCCGGACGGGACTTACGTATTCAAAGGGGGTTCCGGCGTGTGCGTCGCGAAAGGAAGTGATTTCGGGACGCTCGGCGGCACCGTCGGCCTCCGCGTACAGAGCGGTCGCCTCTTTGCCCATCGGACGTTACCATGACGGTTGGTGGACGGACGGCTCGGCAGCGGGTGGACCTCCAATTCCGCAGCCTTCGGATGGCCTCTGGCGAATTCGTTCACAACGGGAATCCGCGACGAAATGGGAGTTCTTGATCATGTTGCAGGCCAGTGGTACCGATCGGCAACTGACCGGAGAGCTGAGGGAATGCCTTCTGGCCAAAGGGGCGGACCTGGTAGGTTTTGGTTCGGTGGAATTGATGGAAGGAGCTCCTGATATCATGAGGCCCGAGCGTTATCTGCCAGATGCGCGGACCTTGATATCGATCGGCTTGGCAATCAATGAGGCGAGTTGCGACCTGATTGCACGGAGCGTTCGAGAAGATACCGTACCGGCGTCCTACCACTCCTATCAGTTGTTCACCTTGACCTTGATCAATCCCCAACTCGATCAGTTGGCCTATCATGGAGCCAAGTTCCTCCAGCGCCGCGGCTTTCGGGCATACCCTTTTCCGGCCAATATCCCGCACGTCTTGAAACCGACGGAGAAGTACCCCGGTGGTCCCGGAGACATCTCGCACAAGCACGTTGCCGTGGCCTGCGGGCTGGGCCAAATCGGCTGGCACACGATGCTGATAACACCGGAGTTCGGCTCTCGACAGAAGCTGACCAGCATCGTCACCAATGCCCCACTTCACCCCGACTCTCTGCTGGACGAACGACTTTGCGATCCCGAGGCGTGTGGCTTCCAATGTGCGCGGGCATGCCCGACTGGTGCAATACCCGAAAGATCCGATGACAGCGTGAGCATTCAAATCGGCGGCAAAGCCGTGGAGTATGCCAGGCTGGTGGGCTGGAAATGCCGCTGGGGCTGCAGCGGGATGCTGAAGTGCACCGGCGGCTACAAAGATATCCCGATGCCGAAAACCGAGCCCACCGCCGAGGAACTCTTGCGCCGCAAGGCGGAAATGGACCCCTGGCAGGAGAGAGTCAAACAATATAACGGACTGACGCCCTATTGCGGAAGATGCCTCTGCATCTGCAAACTGGGGTCAGGCCGTGAATAGTGAATAGCGGTTGCCTGATGCGCCGCCTGGGTGTAGACTGCTGCCATGAGTAGATCATTTCGCCTCGAGTCCCCCGGGGCACTGGATCAGGTGATGTTGCACGCCCGCGAGCAGCCACGGATCGTTCGCCACGACGCCAACCGGCACAAGTGGATCGAGTGGCCCCGGCGGACCGTCACGACGTACGCCCGGCGGGAGCGCCGTCAGCCGCGCGGTACGCCGCATGGACCGCCGCGGCGCAATTGAGCCGCAGCGCGAACGCATCTTCACAGACGCCTATTCACTATTCACGGCCTGACCCCATTTGCCACAACGCGTGGCTCAGCCTTTCGCAAGAAGAGCGGCTCGACGGCGGCTTGGAAGAAGTAGACGAGTTCTTGCGTGCCGCGGCCAACTGCTGCTTGAGTTGCGCGTTTTCCTCGCACAACCGCGAATTCTCGTGCTCCAGCTTGTCGATACGCTGAATCGCTGCGGCCAGTTGCGCCTTCAGGTCGGCAATCTCGGCTCCGGGCCAGACTCTTGACAACACAATCAGCGTTAACGAGAATACCAATCATGTCGCTTTGCGGGCAATCGACTCAGAATGGTTCTGAGACCCGTGAACGGTTACGACTTATTGAAAGCAAATAGGCAATGATGAAAACAACGATTTGCCAGTCCCTGCTGTTGCTCCGGACTTCTCTACTGTGCATGGCAGCCATACCGGCTCTGGCGCAGACGGTGGAGTTTGTCGATCCCGGCGAGGAATTCGCCGGCCCCTTCCCGAGCTGGAAAAATGTGAAAACGGACTACGGTGCGAAAGGCGACGGCGTCACCGATGACACCCCCGCCATTCAGAAGGCGCTGGACGACCTGAAAGGCGTGATGACCAATCCCTGGTGTGTGCTCTACTTCCCGGCGGGCACCTATCGGATCACCGATACGCTGAAGACGGCGCGCGCCGCGCATCGTGATTACCTGGGCAGCAACCTCATCGGCGAGGACCCGGCCACGACGATCCTGCGCTGGGACGGTCCGGCAGACAAGCCGATCTTCCGCTACGACGCCTGGTACTGCAAGGTGAGCCGCCTGACTTTTGACGGCCAGGGCAAGGCGAACGGTGGTCTGGTGCGCGCCAGCGGTTTCTCCACCTACTGCGAACTTAGCGACCTTGTCTTCAAAGATATCTCGGGCATTGCGCTGAATCTCGGCAACGCCGAGCGCAATGGCCAGGCGGAGCACATGGTGCAGCGCTGCGCGTTCCTGCGCTGCCATGAGGGAATCGCCACCATTCAGTGGAATACGCTGGACATTTACGTCTGGTACTGCCGTTTCGAGGACTGCGGCAAAGGCATCTACAACCGCATGGGCGGCTACCAGGCGTATGAAAACCTCTTCCTGCGCTCGAAGGACTTCGATATCGGCAGCATGAATGGTATGTGTTTGGCTATTGTCAACAACACCTCCATCGGGTCGAAGACGTTCATCCAGGGTCTGGGCAATTACGTACGCGGCAACAAGATCTACGCGACAAGGGATACCCGCGCCATCGGCGTCGGCGGACCCATGGTACTGTTGGACAACACCATCGTGAGCGAGCCCGGTACCGCCGGCATGGTGGTGCAGACCGCCGGCAGCACGCTGGCCGTCGGCAACACCTTTACCGTGGCGGAGTGGCCACTGCGCCCCAGCCCCTATCCGCACCCCAACGCCGCCGCGCTGCAGCAGGAGATGCCGAAAACGCTGGACAACAACCCGGCGACGGAATATTACGACCCCGGCTGCAACAACCCCAACGCCGCGCCGCACCCCATCTTCCCCTTCGTGCTACAGTGGAATGGCGCCAACGGGGACAAGAAGACGGCCGTCTCCTACACGCTTACCACGGGCAGCCAACCCAACCTCGACCCCCGCGATTTCCGCCTGCTCGGCTCCAACTACCCCGGCGGCCCGTGGACGGTGCTGGATACCCGGGTGAAGGTGACATTCGCCAATCGCGGTGAGAAGCAGACGTATGCCATCGCGACGCCGAAACCGTTCAGCGTCTATCGCTTGGAAGCGACCGCCAACGCCGCCGGCACGCCGACCATGCGCGTGGCGGAGTTTGAGCTGCTGGACGACAAGGGCGCTGATCTGACCGAGGACAAAACCTGCCTGATGACCACCCGCAACGAGGCGTGGGGCAACTTTTACGCGCTCGATCAAAAGACCGTCGCGCCCGAGACGCTGCCGGTGCCGACGGACGTCAAGTTCCCGGGGACGCCGAAGAACAGCCATCGCCGGATCTTTGAGGTGCGGCGCGGCACCGGTGATGACGTGGCAGAGCTACAGGCGCAGATCGACGCCGCGGCAAAGGAGCCGGCGGGTAGCAAGCCGGTGGTGCACTTGCCGAAGGGCGTTTTCAACCTTAAGCGCACCGTCGTCATCCCCGCGGGGTGCGATCTGCAGCTTGTCGGCGACGGCGTGGGCAACGGCACAACGCTCAATTACGCCGGCGGCGCCGGTCCGGTGCTCCGCCTGCTCGGGCCCGCCCGCGCTACCCTGCGCGACCTGGACATCAACGGCGGTAACAAGAACGGCGTGGACGGGATTGTCATCGAAAACGCCGACCAGGACGGCGGGCGCGTCTTCGGCAACCAGCTCAACGCCCACGGCGCCGGCGGCACGAACATGGTCGGCTCCGCCATCTGCGTGGACGGGCTGGAGCGCAGTGACGTCACCATGATCGCCGGCGGTTTCGGGAGCTGCCTGAATGGCGTGAAGGTGCGCGGCGGCGCGAAGCTGGCCGTCGGCGGCACCACGCCTAACCGGGTGGCCTTCCTCACCGGCGGCACCGGTAGCGGCTGCCGCCTGCTCAACGTCAGTGACGGCGGCAAACTGGTGGGCGAGGCCTTCTGGTATGAGGGCGACTGGGATTACGCTGCGCCGCTGCTCGACCTGCCGGCAACCGCGTCCGGCCAGATCTCCGCCGCCGCCATCGCGTGGCACATGGACGCCGCCCGCCAGGCCGTCCCGACGCCCATGGTCGCGGTGAACGGCTTCCACGGCCTGTGCAGCATCGTCGGTAGCAACCTGGATGACCGCAACAACGCCTACGTGCGTCTTGCCGGCGACGGGTCGAAAGCGGCGGTCTTCTTCGCCGGCACGGAGTTCGTTAATGGCGGGAATGCCGTGAAGCTGGCGGACTTCTGGGACGACAAATCCGTCCTCAACGCCGGCGCCGTGCTGCTCGGCTGCAACGGCAATACGAGCGTGCTGAAAGACCCGAATGCCATGCCCAGTGCCGACTTCGTACGCCGCGGCCTGGCGCAGCTCCGCGCCGTGCGCATCGGCCTGCCCACCGACATGCCGAAAGGCGTCACTGACGTGAAGCTCTTTCGCGTGCAGATCACCGGCGGCAATGACAAGGATGCCATTCGGATGGAAGCTGTATCTCGGGGTCAGGCCGTGAACAGTGAATAGCGTTTGCCTGATGCGCCGCCTGCGTAGAGAAAAGGGGACATCACTGATATTGACGCCGCGAGACGAACAGGATAGACTACGGCCATGCCACGAACCGCCCGATCGATCGAAGCCGGCACGGTTTATCATGTGTTGAACCGGGGGAACGGTCGCATGCGACTGTTCCACAAGGAGGGTGACTACGAGGCCTTCGAGCGGGTCCTGAGGGAAGGCTTCAGTCGCTATCCGGTGGACCTGCTGACGTACTGCCTGATGCCCAATCATTGGCACCTGGTAGTCCGGCCGAAGACCAACGAGGCGTTGGGGCGGCTGATGGGATGGGTGGGCGTGACCCATGTTCGGCGACACCACGAACACTATCGCCAGCGCGGCACGGGTCACCTGTATCAGGGGCGCTTCAAGAGCTTTCCCGTGGCGGAGGACGACTACTTCCTCACGCTCTGCCGGTACGTCGAGGCAAACCCGCTGCGTGCGAAGCTGGTCGAGCGGGCCCGGCAGTGGCCTTGGAGCGGCCTATGGTGTCGGGAACATGGTGAGACAGAGATCCCCTTGAGTCCCTGGCCCGTCCCGCGACCGCGAAACTGGGAGGCGTTGGTCCACGAGGGCCTGGCAACGGATC
>CAZUAM010000267.1:0-9258 GCA_964618095.1 uncultured Planctomycetaceae bacterium
AACTCGGAGCCCTCCCCGAGCCCGAATTCACCCACGAATTCTGGTGAGGAGGCTATTTTTTCCGGTTTTATCGATTCCAATCCGGCCAGTACAGCTCACGAAGTGGAAGGATTCGTCGGTGCGATTTCAACGGTCGGCATCGAGGGTATTGTGATCCAATCGCATTTATATGCGGGGGGGCTGGCTACCAAATTCTTTGAAGTGGACCACGTGCAATGCGCCATCCCCGAGCCGGCCAGTGTGATTGTGTGGTCGCTGTTGGGATTGATCTTCGTTGGGGCATACCGGTGGCGGAAGCGGAACGGGACGGTTCGGTAGGGGTGGCCCGAAGGGACGACCGAGGCTGTCCACGAGATCGTCGATCGCGGCCGGATGAACTGACGTTTGCCGTTGGTTTAGCAAGGTTTTTTCAGAGCCGTCGGGTCTCCGGCGGCTTTTGTTGTTTGCATCACTGCTGTTTGCCGCCCTTGCCCGACCATAGTTGGAAGAGTCGGCCGAGGGAGGATCTCTTGGCGGCCGCACCGCAGGCTTCGGGGCCGCCTTCGCCGCAGAGTACGGCGGCCAGGTGGGCAACGGCCTGGGTGATGGCGGCTTTGGGGGCCTGCTCCAAGAGGGGAACTCCGTTGTTGCGGACCTCGACCATGGTGCGGTAGTCGTTGGGGAGTTGCCAGAAGATCTCCTTGCCGATGGTTTCCTCGGCCTTCTTGAACGCGATCTGGCCACTCTCCAAACCCACCCGATTGACCACGATTTTGACCTTGTCGGCAATTCCCTCCATCTCGCCGAAGGACATCATCAGCCGGACCACGTTCCGCAGGCAGGGCAAGTCGAGCTGGGTGACCAATAGAATGTGGTTGGCCATTTCCAGCGCCACCAGGTCGATGATGCTGTAGCTCTTCGAGAGGTCGAGCACCAGATGGGTGAAGGTGGCTTTCAGCAGCCCAATTACCCGCTGTAGACCATCCTGGGTGATCAGGCCGACATCTTCCAACTGGACCGGGCGGGGTAGCAGATGCAGGCCCGAGGCGTGCTTGGTCAAAGACCGCTTCAGGAGGTTGAAGTCGAGGCGGGTGACGTTCTGGGCGACGTCGACCAGCGTATAGTCGGCAATCGCGTCCAGAAAGACGTCGGCGTCACCCAGGCAGAGATCCAGGTCGACCAGGGCCACGGAACTTCGCTCTTGCTGCGCCAGAGTGCACCCCAGGTTGACCGCCAGGCTGGTGGTCCCCACGCCGCCGGCAGCACCGGCCACGGCGATCACCTGGCTTCCCCGAGATCTGTCCTGGCCGCCACCGAAGCGGCGTTCGCCGATGCGACCCACGGCGGCCAGCAAGTCCTCGATCCGCACGGGTTGGGTGAGGAACTCCTTGGCCCCGGCCCGCATGGCCTGCAAGATCAAGTTGCCGTCGTTGGAGGAGCTCACCACCAGCACGGCGCAGTTGGGCGAGGTAACGCCCAGTTGGGTGACCAGTTCCAGGCCCTTTTCGGGATCGCCGTCGATGGCCACCAGGCCGATGTCGGGATTGGTCTGGGCGACTACGTCGGCGAAGAACTCGTAGCGGGAGCACTCGGCCTCCAGCCAGATCATGTCCATCCCCAACAACATGTTCTTCAGCGATTCGCGCGCCGAGTCGTCGGGGTCCACAATGGCCAAACGGAGGACGTTGCTCATAGCAATCGTTGCAGGAAGGCGGCACTTTGGACGGCGGGCCGAGACCCTCAGATCCCTGTCCCGACCCGCAGCCCTTCAAACGATATCAATCAACCATCACTATTTTACTACGTCATAGCCGATCGGGCCGATGAGGCCCGGCTCCGCCTTCTCCGCAGCGGAAGGAGAATCTGCCGGCTGATCCGTTGGTTTGGGGGGAGTGTGTCGGTTGCGCCGCATCGCCCGCCCATTGGGCGGGAGGCCGAGGCGTGCTTCCGGCGTCCCGGCCGTCTGCCCGTGCTCTTCAATGATCATGCCCTCCTGGGGCATCATCGCGTCGCCTGCGCCCGGGCCCGGAGCGACTTGATTACAACCCGGCGGACAACAGTTGGGTACCTCCAGATGGCCCTTCAAGAACAGATCGAAGTCGTCGGGGCTGGTGGTCCGCATTCCGGGTCCGCACTGGGGAACTTCGTGGGCGTCCATGGCGTCGACCAACTCGGGTGTGACCATGATCAGCAACTCGACCTCGTTGCGTTGATGGTGCACCCTGCGGAAGAGGGCTCCGAGATAGGGGACCTCGCTGACCCAGGGCAGGCCCCTGTTCTCGGCCTCCACGCGGCTCTGGACCAGCCCGGCGATGGCCAGGGTCTGCCCTGCCTGCATCTCCACGCCGGTCTCCACCTCCCGGGTCCGCAATCCGGGGACGGTGATCGAGTTGGTGGTCACGCTCCGGGTGTTGTCGATTTCACTGACGCGTGGTCGGACCTCGAGTCGGATGCGGCCGTTTCCCAGCACGATGGGTACGAAGTCGAGCTCGGTGCCGAAACTCTTGTACTCAATCGAGGTGGTTCCCAGGCTTTGGGGGACGAGGATGGGGAATTCGCCGCCGGAGAGGAATCGTGCGGGCCGACCGCTGACGGTGACCAGGTTGGGCTCGGCCAGGACCTTCATCAGGTTGTCCTGACGCAACGCTTCGAGGACCCCGAAAAACGCGTTGCCGTCGTCGAGGATGTTGAACAGGAAGGTCGGGCCGCCGGCACTGGTGCTCGGAAGGGTGGCCCCCGTCCTGGCTAGCGTGCTACTGGCGACCGTGCTGATCAGTCCGCTGACGCCGGACACGACGAAGTTGTTTCCGGAAATCTGCGAGAAGTCGAACCCCAGGTTGCGCAACTTGGTACGGGAGACTTCCATGACTTTCACGTGCAAGAGGACCTGCTGCACGCCGCTGACTTGCATGCTGTTGATAACTTTGGGGTAGTATTCCTCGGCGATGCGGGCGATGAGGTCGGCATGTTCGGGCTGGTCGACGTAGCCGGAGATCAGGACGTTGCTGCCCACGGGAACCACCTTGAGCGAGGCGTTGGGGAACTGGGCCTGCAAGAGCGTCTTCAACTCCTGGACATCGCCGTAGACGACCACGTCGACGGTGAACACCCGGTTGTCCTCGCTGAACAGGTGGACTTGGGTCACGCCCGGCTTCTTGGCAAACACGGAGACTTGGGTGGCCGAGAACGCGGTCAGTTGGAGGAGATCGCGGTTATCGACCCGGGCTTCCCAGATCTTCTGATCCAGGGTGAGAATGCGGCTGGTATTGACGGTCATCTCGATCCGCTCGTTGGCCTTTTCGATCTTGAAATTGATCGGCCGTGACTGCGGTTCCTGTCCGTCAACCGGCGCAGGCCGGGCGGCCATCGCTACCAGCACGGAAACGAGCGTGGGCGGCAAGAGGAGCCGCCAGAGAATGTGCTTAACCATCCTTGAGTTCCTTGCAGCAGTTTTCAGAATCCGATAAGCGGAACAAGTTCCTCCGTGAAGTCGACGGTCCGTTGTCGACTCAGCCGGAATCGATCGCAGGCGCCACGGGGCCCGGCCAGCCACCGTCGCTAGTCGTTTTCTTTTTGTTCTTCCTGGGGCTGCTGTTGCTGTTTGTCTTCTTCGCTGGGGTCTTGCCCTTCTTCGGTAACCAACTCACCGGTCTCGGGCGTGCCGGCCGCCGGGTCGAAATCGGAGGCGGGTTGCCATGGGTGCACTGTCCACAATTCGAAGCCCGAGGCCGGGTCCGACCGCTCGGCGTCCCTCTCAAGCACGACGTCTTTGACCTCAAGTCCGGAGACGATGCGCATCCGGTGGAGGCTGCCTGCCGCGGCCGGCCGGGAGCGAGGAGCAACCGCCTGCTGCCCGGCCTTGCTCGCCCGCCACTGCTCCAGGGCCTTCAGGAAACTCGAGCCCGCGCCGGCGGGCCCGTTCGGGCCTGATGCGGCCAGGGGGATTTCGTTCTGACGATTTTCGGCCTCGGCCGCGCTGAGCAGTTCGCTGGGGGTAGTGTCCTGCACCGCGGTAATCTTGTCGTCGTTACCACTTCGCATAATCAGCCGAATCTTCCCCAACTCCTCCGCCAGCATTACCAACTGGGCGTGTTCCGGCTTGACCAGCAGCGAGATGGTCTGGGCGGTGATGGTTTTGTCGTCCTGGCCCTCGGTCTCCACGATGTCGTTGACGGCGAAGACCTTGACGTCCTGGAGGATGGTTCGCGTGCTGGTCTTGAGAATCCCGCGGGGTGGATTGCGGATCAGGTGGACCAGCACATCGACGCGGTCTTCGGGAAGGATCAATCCCGAGCCGCTGACGCGGTCAACCTTCACCGCCACCACGCGATAACCCTTGGGGATCAGCCCGCTCACGCCCCGCCCGCTGGCACCTTTGGGAGAAAGCCTGTTTTCCACGACGGGTTCGCCGGCGTAGAGCTTGGTGCGGGTACGGCGGCCTTCGACGTCCTCGATGCGGGAGAGTGCCCCACTGGGAACCTTATCCTTGGGCCAGCTTTCCAGCCGGAGGAGTTCCGGGGTGAGGGGTTTTCCAAAGGGGATATCCTCCAGTGCCACAAAGATGGTGTGGGCATCCCCGGTTTGATCGGCCGGCTCGGTGTCTCGATTGCCAATGACCTGAGTGATGCCGATGGAGGCCACCAGGCCACAGCCCAGCGCCAGCATGAGCAGGGCAACTGATCTGGCTCGCATAACGTCCCCCGAGAACTACAGTTACGCAGAATCGCAGCAACCAGCCGGGCGACTAGGTCGCCTACTGGACTGTCTCCCGGCGCATGACGGTGGTTGCCGTTAACACGGTGTCTCCGCCTATAAACATTGGCGAGGGGAGCCAACTTACTTGACTAAAAGGAATTGTGACGGTAACCGTAACGGGTTCCCCATAACCGGCTGAACTGGGTTCATTCGGATCGACCGCTACGGTTGCACCGGATACGCGTGCACTATCCAGGTAGTTTTCTACGGCAGTAACCACATCGGCCCCGGCCGTCCCGTCCAACACGGCAATTCGCGCCCCTTCCCGCGAGCTATTCGTAATGACCTGCTGGACCATTACCATCCGTCCAAATTCGATCATGCCGAAGATCATCAGGAAGAAGACCGGCGCGATCAGGGCGAACTCGACGGCGGCAGCACCCCGCCGGTTTCTTCGGCACAACCGGCAAAGTTTCTCCAGTTTCGCTCCGTTTTTGGAGGCGATTCGCCCGCCCCAGGGGCCACGCGGACCGTGCGGACCTTTCAGACTGTTGATTCTGGGTAATGTAGGCATTTTCATAGCAGCATTCCCGCCCAGATGAAGTAGACGATCGTCCCAATGGCTATCGGAATTCCGTACGGCAGCAGCATCATCGAACTCTTGCGTCCGGCGGCGAGGGTTGCCAACTGGTCCGGATTGCGGATGACCATGATTTCCCCGAGGATGGACCAGAATTGATTCTTGTGTTGTCGCCATTTATGGGCGTAGAGCACCATGGCCAGGGCAATCACCCCTCCGAAGATGGCCGAGAGGCAGAACGCGTAGAAGGTGACGGTCCCCCAGACCCAGGCACCTACGCCGGCGAGCAATTTGACGTCTCCGGCTCCCATCCCGCCGATGGCGTATGCCGGCAGCAACAAGGCCAGCCCCACCGCCGTGCCCACCAGGCTCCATCCCAGTCCGGGCCAGCCGAAAAAGGCGAGACTGTAGATCCAGCCGCTAATTACCAGTGGGAAAGTAATCCAGTTTGGGACCTTCAGCTTCCAACCGTCGATCACCGCCGCTACGACCAGCACCACGGTAACCAGCCAGACGTGCCAGTTCTCCGCAAGGACATTGAGGAAGGTGTTGGCTCCCCACATGACTGTTGTTCCCGTCTCCAGCAGCGATTGATCGCGGGGTCCCCAAGGGGGGTAGGTGCGGTTAGGTTCGGGCGGTCAGCATCAGGCCGATCAGTGCCCCCACGGCGGTAACGAAGTACACGGCCAACTGCACCGCGGCGTTGACCATTTCCCCAGGGATCAGCGGATACATGACTGGGCTCCTTGTGGTGGATGATTCTCCCGGCCTGGCTGCCTCAGGGGGGTTTTCTGTCCTCCGGGAGCTGCCTTCAGGCGCCGACTGCAATCGCCCGAGTCCGGTCGGCGTCTGGAGATGGCTCCTCCAAGGGTGTCAATTGGAGAACACCTCCTGCACCACGCTTTATTACATGTATAGGTCAAAAAACGCCCCCTCGGCGCCGAATTCCTAAGGTGCCGAGGGGGTCTTCCGGTCTTGGCGGAGCACGTGTCCCGAGGCGTCGGGTCAAACCGGGCGTCGGGAACTGAACCGCGTTAGCTGCCGGCACCCAGCGACTGGGCCACCGTGTTGAACGTGGCGCTGGTCTGTGTACCGATCGAACTGATTGCCGTGAGGCAGACGATCACGATCAAGGCCAGCATCACCGCGTACTCGACTGCGGTGGGTCCATCCTCTGAAACGAGGAAACGATGCACCTTCTTAGCAAGCAACTTCATAACTATTCCTCCATTCCAGTGCGGATCCCGAAAACAGGGATCAACCGGAAAAAGACTCTTTTGGGCTCCTTCGGATACTGCGCCGGTATGATCAACCGGTGCTGGCCTGCCGTGTATCTTCCGGACCCCAAGTTTGGTTAAAACATGCCTCTGCCTCGTCACCTGCCGAACCGTCTCATCCTTTCGGCAGCCAGGCTGCCGGCGAGTTTGTTCCCACCGGCCCTTGGCTTTGCGCCCCGGCCTTGCGACCGGTTTGCCCTTATCGAGGACGAAGAGGCTACAGGCCTTACTGCCGCAGGGGTTTTTCCGGATGGACAAGCTCAACGAACGTGTTTCCGGCAGAAAAGGACCCCTGCCTCGGCGACGGCCTTTCGGCCGCCTCGTGAAGGCTGACGCAATTGCATCCCACCTCCATAGTGAAACCTATGTCAGAATCCAGCGATGTCAAACTGGGGAGTTTAACAAACCTGGTGGTTTTCCGGGAATTCTTGGGAAATCGTGACCGGATCTAACGCTTCGAGACCAGGCTATAAGCGGCGGCCGGTTTGCGCGGCGCCGGCCGGGCGGCACCGATTGGCCTTCTCCCCGATCGCCGGGCAGGCCAGGCGACCGGATGACGAGTGAAACGCCCCAGCCGGTGGACTATCTTTGTGCTGGACGGTCTTTTTCTCCTTCAGGCACCCTGGCGGCACGGGCAGAGGCATCAACGGCAGGCAAATGTCGCACCAACCTGGATTCTCGGGCGAGCCCGGCACAGACCGCACCGAACGGGAGCTGTTCGCCTGGTCGCTGTTGGCCGGCCTGCTGCTGTTTGCTGCGCTGGCCGGGCCTTTTTTTGCCGGCCGGGTCTACACGCGGGACGACCTCGGGGGCTTCCATCTGCCTGCCCGCGCGTTCTATGCCCGCCAACTCGCCCGCGGAGAACCCTTCGACTGGATGCCGCAGCTTTTCTCGGGCTTTTACCTGACCGGCGAAGGGCAGGCGGGGACGTACCATCCGCTGCACTGGATGCTTTACCGCTGTTTGCCGCTTCGGGCCGCGGCGGGTTGGGAGTGGCTGATGCCCTATCCGGTGATGTTGGCGGGCACCTGGTTTTTCTTGCGGCGCCGGCTTCGGCGGCGCGACGCGGCGATGCTGGGCAGCCTGCTGTTTACCTTTTCCGGCTTCAACCTGCTGCACTTTATCCACCCCAACGCCGTGGCCGTGGTGGCCCACGTTCCGTGGCTGTTGTGGGCGATCGACGTGGTGCTGGTCGATTGTCGGCCGTGGCGGGTGGCGTGGTGCCGGGCGGCGATTGCCCTGCTGACCGGTTCGCAACTGCTGCTGGGCTACCCGCAGTACGTCTGGTTTTCGCTGCTGGCCGAGGGCGCCTATGCGACGCTGGTGCTGGTCGGTCTCCGACACGTTGCCGGCCGGGGATGGAACGGACGGGTGAATTGTGACCAACACGTGGGCCGCCTGACGAGCCGCTGGATCTGGCTGGTGATTGCCAAGGGCTGCGGCCTCTTGGTGGGGGGGGTTCAACTGCTGCCGACCGTGGACGCCTTGGCGCAGAGTGCACGGCAGTCGGCCGGCGCCACGTTTGCCGATTGGGGCTCGCTGGACCGGTTGAACCTGGTTCAACTGGTAGCCCCCTACATGTTCCCGAACCGCGTGGTCGGGCAGAACACGCATGAATTGGGACTTTACGCCGGGGCGGTCCCCTTGATGCTGATCGTCTGGGTGCTGGTTCGCCGGCAGAAGCTGGCTGGGCTGAAGGGCCTGGCATGGGCCAGCGGGGGTTTCGGACTGCTGGCCCTTGTGCTGGCATCCGGGAAGTACGGACGGCTTTATCACCTGCAAAGCTACCTGCCGCTGATCGGCCGTTTCCGTTTTCCTTGTCGTTATCTGATGCTGTTCCATCTGGCGGTTGCCGTGATGGCCGCCATCGGGTTCGCGCTGCTGGTGCAAGATCATCAGCGGAGTCGGGGTGAGCAGGGTAGAGTTGCATCCGGCAGCGGTGCCCGGCGAGCAAGGATGCCGTGGCGCCGGTTTGGGGCGCTATGGGCGGTGGTTGCCCTCAGCGGGGGGGTGGCGGTGGTCGGCCTATGGTTTCAGGATCGGCCGTGGACGGCGCCGGTGCCGGCGGTGTTGGCCGGTCCGCTGCTGTTGGGTACGGCGGCGGTGCTGGTGGCGTTGGCCGCCCATGGTCTCCGTTTTGCGCTGGTGGGGCTGATCCTGTTTGCCGCGGCGGACCTGGGCATCTACGGCCTGAGCTACGCCGTCTACCCCCAAAACGCCCGCCTCGAGCAGTTCATCGCTTCGGCCAGCACCCCGCCGATCGACCGGCAGGGGCGGGTGACGGCCTCTGCGGTCCGTTTCGACGAACCGGGACTTCGCACGGGCAACCGGATGGTCCTGGCCGGGTGGAGTCGGGCCGACGGCTACGCCGGGTTGGAACCCCGGCGGCTGCTGGACTACCGCCGCCTGCCCGCCCTCCGCGCCGCCGGCGTCCGCTGGGTCAAGCGCGGTGAAGCCAGCGACCGGATCGAAGGACTCATCCGGCACGACCGGGACTGGCTGGAGGTTCCCCGGCCGCTGCCGCGGGTGCGGCTGGTGAGCCGGGCCCAACTGAGCCACGATCCGGCCCGCGACATCGGGCGGATCGCGCTGGAATCGACCGCCCTGATCGAGGTCCCGCTGGCCCTGCCAAAGGCGGAGCCGGGCAGGGCCACGATCGGAGGCGAGCGTCCGGGCCGGCTGCAGATTCAGTGCAATTGTTCCAGGCCGCAGTTGTTGGTGGTCTCG
>CAZUAM010000268.1:0-9226 GCA_964618095.1 uncultured Planctomycetaceae bacterium
TTTCGTGCAATCTTCGTGCACACGGTCCTATCGAGTAATCCCCGTTACGACGAGGCCGGAGAAATCGCAGACTTGGTCAACAATTGGCAAGCACGGCACATAATCCTTATGCACATACTGGCTGACCCGATCGCCGCAGACAAACAAATGGGCAACGTCGTCGGACTGGGTGGCGGCCTCACAACATCAATCTCTTCGATCCTCCACAAACTTCTTCCTGCATGGGACGACGACCAAATTGATCGAACGTGGAAGGATCTGCACGACGCACAAATGCACCGAACCCCGGGTACAAAGACCATGATGACTGATCAGGGTATAAACCAATTGCAAAACCGGCTCACAGACTTTGGTGCCAACGTCGCTCGTTTTTTGGTAATCCCTCAGTAAGTCAAGTCACACATCGCAGCTAACAAATCGCTCAACCGGAGCGGCGGATGAACCCGGAATCTGCAAATGAATGTCGCTGTCCGCCGCCCGGTTATCTCAAGCGTTAGGTTTCGCAAAACACTGCGAACTTCGTTCCGACTTTCGCTGGATCGCCGCATCTGGTCGTTTGCCACGCATCGTGCTATGATGGGGTATGCAACATCGCATCCGAGGTGCCCAAATGGCTGCCGAACAAATCACAGTTTTCGTCGATCCGGACGTGGCCAGCGCTTATCGGTCCGCGTCGGACGACGAACGCCGTAAGTTGGACCTGTTGGTGAGCTTGCGCTTGCGGGATGCCACACGCTCCAAAGCGTTGCTCAAGGATGTTATGCGCGAAATCAGCAAAAACGCGCAAGAACGAGGACTGACTCCAGAAATCTTGCAAGCCATCCTCGATGAACAGTGAAACACGCTACGTTTTTGACACCAACGTCATCATTAGCGCGCTGCTGTTGAACGATTCCGTTCCAGGGCAGGCGTTCTCACAATCGCTCGATCAGGGAACGATCTTGCTTTCGCACACGTTGGCGCAAGAGCTGGACGACGTATTGGGACGCGAGAAGCTCAACCGTTACGTTACCCTGGAACAACGCGAACGATTCCTTCAAGCCTTGATCCACGAATCAGAATTGGTGGAAATCAAAGAGTCCGTTCAAGAATGTCGGGATCCCAAGGATGATCACATTCTCGAACTGGCCGTCAATGGCAAGGCATCATTCATTGTCACAGGCGATAATGATTTGCTGGTGATGAATCCGTTCCGTGGCACTCAAATTGTCACGCCCGCTAAACTCTTGGAATTCATGGACGAACAGTCCACGGAACGCGAAACCTGACAAATCGTTCCACCGGAGTTGGCTCGGTGTCTGGTTTTTCGGAGGTTTTTCGTCACGGCCACGTTTGTTGGTCGTTCGAAGCCGCAATCCCGTTGGGCCGCCAGCCCGGTGAACTCAGACTTGGGCCCATCGATTTCTCGGATCAGCTATCTCTTCGGTTAGTCCGAGAAGACCAACGATTCTCAACACACGGGCGTGGGCGGTTCCCGCTGTGCTGTGTCTGACCGCTGCCGCCACCAAACCTGCGAGCGAGCACGGAGGATCACCGCGATGAAGGGCACCCGTTCGGGGGGGCACGTGCGGCTTATGAACGTCGGCCGTGGGCTGGGGCGAGACGGACTTGACTACGATAACGATTTTCCGCTTGCTTTTTTCGCGGGAATGGACAACAATACACGGAAAGGGAGAGGTCTGCCTCGCCCGACGACGATGAGAATACTATGAGTCCGAGCCTGGCCACCTATTATTGGTTTTATTTTAGCCCCCGTGGTCGCGGGGTCGGAGGTGGTGTGTAGGCTCGCAGCGTAACCCACAGAAGACCAAAGCCCCGAGACCCAAACGGTTCTCGGGGCTTTTTTTGTGCGGTGGATTGCAAATTGCAAATTGTAAATTGCAAATTGCAAATTCCAGATCGAATACTGATCCCTGACCCCTGATCCCTGACCCCTGGCATAAGGAGATTTTCTAGTGATTGTCGTGATGAAGAAGGGCGCCACCCAAGAGCAGATTGACCACATGATCGAGCGGGTGGAGCAGCTCGGCCTGAGGTCGCACGTGATCTACGGAGAGACACGGACCGTGATCGCCGCGATCGGTGACAAGCGTGATGAATACCGGCACTCGCTGGAGAGTGGTTCGGGCGTGGCCGAGGTGGTGCCCATCCTGGCACCCTACAAGGTCGCCAGCCGCGAGGTCAAACCCGAGCCGACCGTGGTCCGGGCCGGCAGCCTGGCCGTGGGCAACTGCCACTTGGGGCTCATCGCCGGGCCCTGCTCGGTGGAAAACGAAGAGCAGACGATGGCCACCGCCCGGGCGGTGAAGGCGGCCGGGGCCACGGCTCTGCGGGGCGGGGCCTTCAAACCGCGGACCAGCCCCTACAGCTTCCAGGGGCTCAAGGAAGACGGCCTGAAGATCCTCGCCCGGGCCCGGGCTGAGACCGGCCTGGCCGTGGTGACCGAGGTCCTGGCGGCCACCGAGGTCTCGCTGGTGGGCCGCTACGCCGACGTGCTGCAAATCGGCGCCCGAAACATGCAGAACTACCGCCTGTTGGAGGCCGCCGGCAAGGAAGGCAAGCCGGTGCTGTTGAAGCGCGGCCCCAGCGCGACGATGGACGAGCTGCTGCTGGCCGCCGAGTACGTCTTAAACGCCGGCAACCCGAACGTGATGCTCTGTGAACGGGGCATCCGCACCTTCGAGAGCCACACCCGCTTCACCCTGTCGCTGGCCTCGGTGCCCTATCTGCACGAGCGGACACACCTGCCGGTGATCGTTGATCCGAGCCACGGCACGGGCCACGCGAACCTGGTCGCGCGGATGGCCGCCGCGGCGGTGGCCGCCGGCGCCGATGGCCTGATCGTCGAGGTCCATCCCGACCCCGAAACCGCGCTGAGCGACGGCTACCAGTCGCTCACCTTCACCCAATTCGAGGAGCTGGTGCAGCTCTGCCGCAAGGTGGCCGAGGCGGTGGGCAAACAGATCGTTCTCAACGAGCAGTGCGCAGGGGCTCACGCTTGATACCTGCCTGCCGAAAAAGGGTTGGCAAGAGACCCAACACGTGCTACCATCCGGGCCCTTCTGCACGAGAAGAGTATGGAACCGGCTTTGCCAGGCCTTGGATAGCGGTCATATGTTGTTATCTCGCTCCGGCATAATCATCAAAGCGGCTTGCGAAAACCGATGGTCAACGGCGCGCTCTCCGAAAAGGCACCACGCGGCAAACAACGGCGACTCCTTGCCTCCCAACCGCTTGCGTCGATTCAAGCCTTCCCGGATCCCCCCGCCAGTAAAGACGCCCGGCCACCGCTTGCGGAGTCGAGGGTCTCCCCGTATACTCGGGGATGCTGGAGTTCCTGATACAGGGAAAGTTCGGCGCCTTGGCCCAGTGTCATTGACGGGGCGTGATGGGAGACGCGGCCCATGTCGCTTGACATTCGCAGCATTGCAAACAACCTCCACGAGTTGGCGCGGCTGCATCCAATCGGCAAGCTCCAGGACATTCGCACGCAACTGAAAAAGCTGAATCGGCGGCCAGGCGACAAGATCTTCAGCGTTCAAACAACGTTCGACGATTGGGCCTTTCATCATGGGGGACGAACAGAGCTTCAGTTCAACATCGGGTATGCGGACGGCGACAACAGCGACGATCTCAGGCACGGCGTCGCGTTCTCGTTCGAGCTTAGCCAGACCTTGAAGTCCATCGACGTGCTCGTGCCGAAGGTGAAGTTCTTCAACGACTTCATGGCCTTGAATGCGGGCGAATTCAGCGATATCCGGATGTGGCACTACGACGACGGGCGCAGCGTGGAGCGGCCGCCGGGCCCAATTCCCTCGGCGCTTGTTACGGAAGGCGTGTTCGTTTTTCTGGGCAACCGACAGCCTGCGAAGAAAATTGACTACGAAAGAATTCTGGATGAATTTGACAGGCTCTTGCCGCTTTACCGCTACGTCGAGAGTCGCGGGGCTACCGCGCCAGTACCGCTTCCAAAGACCGGGTTCAATTTCAAGGCCGGATGTTCCAAGAAGGTCACGAAAGCGAAAGCCACGCTCCCCGAGAAGGAACTTGATCTCGACCTTCGCCATAATCTTCTTCAGGAAGCACTGTATCAACGGCTGGCATCGAAGTACGGCAAGGACAGGGTCCGCACAGAGCAGCCCAGCGGCGTCGGCACGCAGATCGACATCGTGGTGAAGATGAAAGACGAGTATTGGTTCTACGAGATCAAGACTGCGCTGACCCCGAGAGCGTGTCTGCGCGAAGCGATTGGACAGCTATTGGAGTACGGGTTCTGGCCGGGGGCCCAGGAGCCGACCCGATTTGTCGTCGTGGGAGAGCGTCCCATCGACGAGGACGGACAAGAGTACCTCCGTCGGCTGAGGAAGCGGTTTTCTCTACCGATCGGGTACGAGACCATTGTGATCTAAACGCGCCCGAACCAGCCGCTGAAGCTGACCGCGGCCGCCATAACGGTTCCGCGCGGCGTGACTGTCTCTCGGGCGGCCCCGGCAGCTTAGCTTCGTCGTTCCGCGAGAGGCTGCCGGTCGGGTTGAGCGCATGACGCTTGACGTCATGAGCGCGAAGCACTATGATACGTTTTGATGATCCGGACCTTTCGCGACAAGGAAACCGAGCAGCTCTTTCGTCGGGAGCCGGTGAAGAAGCTGCCGCGCCCCGTCGAGCGGGTTGCGTTGCGCAGACTGCTGCTACTGGACGCGGCAGAATCGCTCGACGATCTGCGGGTGCCTCCAGGGAATCGCCTGGAAAAGCTCCGCGGCGATCGCAAAGGGCAATACAGCATCCGGATTAACGACCAATGGCGAGTCTGCTTCCGCTGGGAAGACGGCGACGCCTATGACGTCGAAATCACGGATTATCACTGAGGTGTGGACATGTCACCAAAGAAGCTGGATCCGATCCATCCTGGAGAGATACTGCTGCAGGAGTTCCTGGTTCCCATGAAGATCAGCCAGTATCGCCTCGCAAAGGACATCTCCGTGCCGCCCCGGCGGATTAACGAGATCGTTCGGGGCCAACGCGCGATCACGGCCGATACGGCTCTTCGACTTGCACGCTACTTTCGGACCACGGAACGGTTCTGGTTGAATCTGCAGACGCGGTACGACTTGGAATTGGAAAAGGATCGACTCGGCGACCGCCTTGACCGGGAAATCACGGCGTTTGCGGCTGGGCAGTGACCATCAGCGGCCCTGCTGGCGTGACCCTTCACCGAACCAGACGATACACCGGGGTGTGCGATCGGCGCAGAAACAAGTGGAAAGATCACCCGCACACGCCCGGTGGTCCTCGCCGTTAGCAATGGATAAGATCAAACTAATTTGCGCCGTTGCCGTACTGGCTGCAGTGTTGGCCGTCTGTTCCAGCGCCCCCGACGCGTCGGGCTGCTACGCCGTGATCGTCGGCCGGGAGGCGTCTGCCGACGGCTCCGTGCTGGTCGGACACAATGAGCAGAACAATGGGCAACGGATCTTGTGCTTCCGGCGGGTCCCACGGCAGCGGTTCGACCAGGGCGAGGTCGTTCGGCTGCGCCGCGGCGGCCGGCTGCCGCAGGTCAGCCAGACCTGGGCATGCCTGTGGAGCGAGAATCCGGGGCTGGAGTTCGGCGACGCGTATCTGAACGAGTGGGGCGTGGCCATCCTCAGCGACGCCTGCCCCACCAGGGAGGACGGCTATGAGACGCTCGTTGCCCGGGGCGAAATCCGCCAGGGCGGAATCGGCCACATGCTCCGCCGGCTGGTAGCCGAGCGCGCCCGCACCGCGCCAGAAGGCGTTCGGTTGGCCGGCCGCCTCGTCGAGCGGTTCGGCTACGTGCATTCGGGGCGGACCTACGTGATTGCCGATCCGCGCGAGGCCTGGCTGTTGGCCGTAGTCTGCGGGCGCCGCTGGGTGGCCCGGCGGGTGCCGGACGATAAGGTCGTCCTGCTGCCCAACGTCCACATCATCGGCGAGGTGGACCTGAGGGATACCGACAACTTCCTGGCTTCGCCGGATCTCGTCGACTATGCCGTGCGGTGCGGATGGTTCGACCCGGACCGCGGCCAACCGTTCAATTTCCGCAAGGTCTACCGGCGGGACCGCCGGGACCTGCCCGATATGCGGCGCTGGCGGGGCCGGAACCTGGTCTCGGGCAAGCAGGTCCCGTGGCCGCCGCAGCAACCGCCGGCGATCGGCGTCAAGCCGCGGGAGAAGATGACCGTGGCCGCGGTGGCCGCAATCCTCCGCAATACCTCCGGCCCGGGACGCCCGTTGACCGACCCCCGCACCCAAGAGTGCGCCGTTTTTCAACTCCGCGGCGGTGGGCGGCGGTGGGGGGTATCCGCGGATGCGATACCCCACCACCGCGCTGCGCGGATGCCATACCCCGCCACCGCGCGGATGCCCAGGGAAATCGGATGCGTCTATTGGCGGACCACGGCCGAGCCCTCCAGCAGTGTCCTGATCCCCTGGTACCTGGGCATCACCGAGACGCCGGCGAGTTACTATCGGCCGGTCGATCTAAAGACGCAGTTGACCTTAGACCACCACTTCCACCCACCCCGCGGCACGTTCGACTACGACCCAAGGCTGGCATGGTGGACCTTCAAGCGGCTGCAAGACCTGGTCCGCAAAGACTACGCCGGCCGCATCAAGGAGGTGCGACCCGTCTGGGCGGCCTTCGAGCAGCGGGTGTTTGGGGACCAGCCGGCGGTCGAGAAGAAGACGCTTGAGCTTTGGGAGACCGGCCAAACCGCCGCCCGCACCTATCTGACGCGGTACTGTGCTGATCTGGCCGCAGAGGCTGGCCAAGAGGCCGAGGAGCTCTCCAGAGCCTTCCGAGGCGGTGACCGTCCGTAGATTGTGGCTGCTCAGAGGGCAGTCCTCTATACTATCTGGCAATGCGCCCGGAGATACGCCCTCCCCGCTGTCCGACCACAGACCCCTTTCCAGGAGGCTCCACCATGCGTGTGACCACGATTCTCGCCTTTGTTCTGCTAATGGGAACGTACTGCACGGCGGCCGAGCGGGCCGTCTCCACTGGTGACCACCCGTCGCGCGAGCGGCTGGAGCGCGGCGTGGTCGCCCGGCCGGTGGCCGGCGGAAAGGTCTACCTCGGCTGGCGGCTGCTGGAATCGGACCCGGACGGCGTGGCGTTCAACGTCTATCGCGAGCAGTTCGGCGCGGAGCCGGTCAAGCTCAACGCCGAGCCGATCCGCCGGACCACCGACTTTACTGACCCGTCGCCAGCGAAGGAGGCCCGCTGCGTCTGGATCGTTCGCACGGTGGCCGACGGCAAGGAGGGTCCGGCCTCTGTGTCGCCGCCGTTGCGGCCTGCCGATCAGGAGCCGCCTTACATCTCTATCCGGCTGGAGGGAAACTAGACCTTCCAGAAGGTGGGCATCGCCGACCTGGACGGCGACGGCCGGTACGATTTTGTAATCAAGCAGCCCAACGCCAACGTCGATCCGTATTCCGCGCCCGGCTATTGGAAACGCAGCCCGGGAACCTACAAGCTCGAGGCCTATCGCGGCGACGGCAAGTCCCTCTGGCGTCTCGATCTGGGCTGGTCGATCGAGCAGGGCATCTGGTACTCGCCCTACGTGGTCTACGACCTGGACGGCGACGGCCGGGCCGAGGTGGCGCTGAAGACGGGCGAGGGCGATCCGCGGGACAGCGAGGGCCGGGTCCGCTCCGGGCCCGAGCATCTGACGATTCTGGAGGGGCGTTCCGGAAAGCCGATTACGCGGGTGGATTGGCCCTCGCGTGATGGATTCCGCGAGGCCGTCTCGAACGATCTTGCCGCCTACAACTACTACTGCCGCAACCAGCTCTGCGTGGCCTATCTGGACGGCAAAACGCCCAGCCTGCTAGCCGAGCGGGGCACGTACAACATCATGAAGCTGGTCGCCTATCAACTCCGCGGCGGACGGCTCCGCGAGCTGTGGCGCTGGGACAATACCAAGGAGCCACGCAAGTACTGGGGCCAGGGTGCCCACTGGATGCACGCGGCCGACGTCGACGGCGATGGCCGCGACGAGGTGCTGTTGGGCTCGTCGGTGATCGACGACGGCGGCACCGCCTTGTGGGCGACCGGCCTGGGCCACCCCGACCACTGCTACGTGGGCGACATCGATCCCGCCCGCCCCGGACTGGAAATCTAGTACGGCATGGAAACACGCCAACAGGAGCGAAACGGCATGTGCCTGGTCCACGCCGCCAGTGGCAAGATCCTCTGGGGCCACGAGGGCTTCACGCGCCACGTGCACAGCCGGGGGATGTGCAGCGATATCGACGCCCGACACCCGGGCTGCGAGTGTTACAGCGCCGACACCGACTCGCAGAAGAAGTACGCCTGGTCCCGGCTGCGGACCTGTACGGGCGAGGTGATCAGCGACGAGAACCTCGGGGGGTTCGGCGCGCTGGTCGTCCATTGGGACGCGGATCTACAGCGCGAGCTGCTGCTGAGGGGCAACATCCAGGATTACCGCGGCGGGCGTCACCAGCCGCAGATCGAGGGCCACATTGCGGCGGTGGCCGACGTGCTGGGCGACTGGCGCGAGGAGATCATCACCAGCGTGCCGGGCGAGCTGCGGATCTACACCACCACCATCCCCGCCGCCGACCGCCGGGTGTGCCTGATGCAGGATCCGATCTACCGCATGGACGTCGTCTGCGCCGCCATGGGATACTTCCAGGTGCCCCTGACCAGCTACGACCTGGCCACCGGGAAGCGGTGATCGTCCCACTGGAGCTAGCCACAGATCTCCAAGACCTACATTCTGCAACCCAAAGGATGGGCTTGGCCGGGGCAGTCGTTTGCACTACACCGAGGTCTCGGAGGCTGCGGACGTCAGAGAGCGCAGAGCCGGCTGCCCCGGCACTTGCGCGTCAAGAATGGGTCGTTATTTCGGATTCCCAAACGTGTGAGCACTTGGGACACTCGCCATGGAGCAAGCTCCCTTGCGTCGAGCCGTCCAGTGCCGACCCGCATGCTGGTGGTGTGTGGGGGCCGGGCAGGGAAACCCGCCTGGCTATCCGGTTTGGGCTATCCGATTTGGGAGGCACCTAACGCACCACCTTCGAGGTCTTCATCAAGCAACTACGTTGCAATTGGAGCTTGACGGTGTATCACGGTGCGTGTTTATTTATTCTTCTTTTCTTTTTTCCGTTTTCGTTTTTCCTTTGGACTAAGCTGGGCCTTTTTCTGTTGTTCCCTTTTGCCTTTATCTTTACTTCCCTTGTCACC
>CAZUAM010000269.1:0-9217 GCA_964618095.1 uncultured Planctomycetaceae bacterium
AGATACCCTTGGAGGCTCAAGAATTCCCGAATTCTTGAATAATCCGGGCTAGCACGCGCAGCAAGACCCGTGTGATCAGCGGTGGCAGCTTTATGCGAGCTAGTGGGCCGTGGTCCGCGAGCCGGAACGCGGCAGGACGGCGGGCAACTCCAAGGTAAAGCGGCAGCCGGTTCCGGGGTGGCTCTCGACCAGGATCCGCCCGCCGTGCTCGCTTAAGATCTTCTGGCTTACGGGCAGGCCCAGACCCGTGCCCCGGCCCTTCTTCGTGGAGACGAAGGGGCTGAAGAGTTGGTCCATCTCCTCCGGCGGGATTCCCGGACCGTTGTCCTCCACCACAATCCACAGCGTGGACTTCTCGGCCGAGTACTCCGAGCGGACCACCACCCGGCCCGATTCCCGGTCCTCGCCGGCCGCGTCGATGGCGTTGGTGATCACGTTCAACACCGCCCGGTGCAGCCCCTCGGGATCGAAGACCAGGTCCGGCATCGGCTCGCCCGGCTGCCACCGAAGCTCGACCTCGAGCTCGTCTGCCCGGGACTGCATCAGCTCGACCGCGTCGGCGACCGTGCGGTTGACGTTGGCGGTGGTTAGGTCGGGTTCGCGCTGCTTGCTGAAGGTGAGCATGTCCATCACCAGGTTGGAGATCTTGTTCTGGTTCTTCTCGACGATCTTCCAGCCCTTGCCGACCACCGTCTCGTCGTGCTCGGTCAAACCCAGCTCGATCAGGTAGCTGCCGCCGCGGATCCCCTGGAGGATGTTCTTGACGTGGTGTGAGAGCGTGGTCACGGTCTGTCCGACGGCGGCCAGCCGCTCGGCCTGGACCATGGCGGAGTAGTACCGGGTATCTTCCACGGCCAGGGCCGCCTGGTGGCCGATGGCGATCATCAGCTTCAGATGGTCCTCGGTGAACTTGTTGGCCCCGCCCGTCTGGATCATCTCCTGGGGCGAGGTAGACGTGTCGATGTAGATCACGCCGACCACGCCGTAACGGCCCTGCACCGGAACGCAGATCGCCTCGCGGACGCCCATCCGCACGATGCTGGCCGCCGGGCTGAAGCGGTCGTCCTCTCGGGCATCGCTGGTCAGCACGCCCTCGTTCCGCTCGATCACGTAGTCCAGAATCGTCTGGCTAATGGTGATCTTCTCGTCCGCGCGGCGCCCGTCCCGCGTGCGACGGACCTTCGGCTCCAGGGCCTTGCTGGCAGGATCGATCAGCATGATGCAGCCGCGATCCGCCTCCACCCATTCAAAGATCAACTCCATGATCCGCTGCAACAGCCGGTCGATGTCCAACGTGTGGCTGACGGCCAGGGCGGTGCGGTACATCACCTGGAGATTGCCCCGCGCCCGGGCCAGCCAGGAGTTCTGCGGTAGCTCGGTCGCCAGATCGAAGATCCGGCTCCCCTCCTCCTGCGTGACGGCGTGGACGATGTGCGACTCCTCGTCCGCCTGTTCGGCCGGGGCGATGCTGATTACCCGGGCCAGGTCCTCGTCGGGCTCGTCGGAGGGGCCCGTATAGAGCATCAACGTGCCGCCCACCTGGACCTGGTCGCCGCTGCTGAGCCGATGCTGCCGAATCCGCTTCCCGTTGACAAACGTCCCGTTGGAGCTGTGCAGATCGGCGATGGAGAAGTCCCGGTCGACCCGCCGGATCTCGGCGTGCAGGCGGGAGACCTCGGTGTCGTGGAGCTGGATCGTGCTGGAAGACTCGCGCCCCAGCCGCAGCGTTGGGTCCTCCAACTCGAAACGCTGGCCCTGATCGTTCCCGCGAATCACAAACAGCGACGCCACGGCCTAGACTCCGGGATCGTGCCCCCCACAAGATGGATGACCGTCCGGAGTCGGAGACGAACTCGGCATCAGGCACTCCGGGCGGGCGCCTCTGGGGTTGTGCCCAGCAACTCGTCGATTTTACGAATCAACGGCCCGTAGTGGTAGGGCTTGGGCACAAATTCCCCGTCGGGCAGACCCGTCCGGCCACGGCGGAGGCTGCCCAGCATGACCAGCCGGGTGTGATCGGTGCGGGACTGCTCGGCGAAGCGGGCGGAGAGGTGATCCGGACCCGATTCGTCCAGTTCGAGGTCCAGCACGATCAGGTCGGGCCGGTGCCGCCGGGCCAGTTCCAGCCCGGTCCCCGCCCGACTGGCCGCCAAGATCCGCAGTCCGCGGCGCCGAAGCGCGGTTTGCAGGACCTCGCGGGTATCTTCCGAATGATCGACGATCAAAACGCTCCGTTGGCCATTCAAAGTACCACCCTCCTTGGTGGGGCTGCCGGTCGGACTTCCTTGTCCCACCCCCGGAGGACCTGGCCTGCGTCGGCCAGCCCTCGCACACAGCCGCGACCAGACTCGTGGTCGGCGAAGGGCGCAGAGGATAGCGACAGACGCCCTGCGTGTCAAAGTGAATTGCGGCCCGATGACGGCAGGGTGCATGGCACATCTGCTCCCCGCGGTCACCGCGTATCACACCAGATCAAGGATCGCCGGTGGACCAGTGGCCGTAACTAATTGACCGAGAACCGTTTACATCGATCGGCCGGCGGACTCGCCTCCTGCAAACCGACCACCGGCCACTGACCACTGACCACTCACCACCGACCACTCACATCTATCAGCCCGCCTCTCACTTCGCCTCTTCGCGTTGCACCTGCCGATAGAGGCTGTCGCGCTCGACCGGCACGCGGCCGGCCTCGGTGATCAGGGCCCTGAGCTCGTCGACCGGAAGCACTTCCGGCGACTCGGCGCCGGCCTCGTGGTGGATCCGCTCCTGGCGGACGGTCCCGTCGAGATCGTCGGCGCCGTAGGCCAAGGCGGTCTGGGCGGTGCCCACACCCAGCGAAACCCAGTAGGCCTTCAGGTGATCGAAGTTGTCCAACATCAGGCGGCTGACGGCCATCACCCGGAGATCTTCCAGGCCCGACGGTCGCTCTAGGTGGGCCAGTCGCGTATTCTCGGGATGGAACGCCAGGGGGACGAAGGCCTGGAACCCGCCGGTAACGTCCTGCAGTTGCCGCAGGTGGACCAGGTGGTCGATGCGATGCTCGACGTGTTCCAGGTGGCCGTAGAGCATCGTGGCGTTGGACCGCAGCCCGAGCTGGTGGGCGGCGCGGTGGACCCCCAGCCAGGTTCGGGCGTCGGGTTTGCGGGGGCAGATCTCGGTGCGGACTTCGGCGGCGAAGATCTCGGCCCCGCCGCCGGGCAGGCTCCCCAGGCCGGCGGCCATCAGGTCCTCCAGGATCGAGCGGACCGGCCGCTTGGCGATCTGCGCGAACCAGGCGATCTCGATCGCCGACCACGCCTTCAAATGCAGCCGCGGATAGGCCTCGTGCAGGCGGCGAATGATGCCCAGATACCAATCGAACCCCTTCTGCGGATTCACCCCGCCGACGACGTGCAACTCCGTACAGCCGGCGTCCACCGCCTCTTGCCCCCGGGCGAGAATCTGCTGGTCGCTCATGGTGAAGGCCCGGGGATCGTCCTCGTTGCGGCTGTAGGCGCACAGGGCGCACCGATAAATGCAGACGTTGGTGGGGTTTAGATGCGAGTTGATATTGTAGCAGACCTCCTCGCCGTTTTTCCGCTGGCGGACCAGGTCGGCCAACTCACCCACCGCGTGCAGATCGACCTCGTCCCGGAACAGGAACTCGCCGTCGGCCGCCGAGAGGCGCTGGCCGGCCTCGACCTTTTCGCGGATCTTGTCGAGCGTGCTGTCGAGTGTCTTCGCGTCCATCGCTTCCATCCGCAAGGCGGCAAAATGTCAGAGGAGCCTACATCAATAGGTCGACCGATCCAATCACAAGCACCCCCAGGCTCACCACGGCGTTGACGTGGAAGAAAGCCTGGTTGACGCGGCTGAGATCATCCGGTCTGACCAACCAGTGTTCATATACCAGCAGCACCGCAATGGCCAGCACGCCGGTGATATAGATCCAGCCGAACTGACTGTAAACCAACGGCAAGGCCAACCACAGGGCAATCATCCCCAGGTGGCAGACTGCGGCCGTCCGCAAGGCCCCGGCGACGCCCAGCCGGACAGGTACGCTGCGAAGTCGCGTTTTTACGTCGAAATCGACGTCTTGGCAAGCGTAGATCATGTCGAACCCGGCCACCCAGAGCATCACCCCGCAGCCCAACAGCACCGGCGGCCAGGCAAAAACCTCAATACTCCCCCGAATGGCGACCCAGGCACCCAGCGGAGCAAGCATCAGCCCCGCGCCCAGCCAGAAGTGGGTAAGCAGCGTAAAACGCTTTGTATAACTGTAAGCCAACAGAAACAACAGCACGGGCAGCGACGCGGCCAGCGGAATCCAGTTGTCGGGCAGGAAGAGCAACGTGCCGGCCACAAACCCCAGCGAGCAGACCACCGTGAACAGCACCACCCGCCCCAGACTGAGCGTTCCGGCGGGAAGATGACGCCCCCGGGTCCGCGGGTTGGCCGCGTCGAGCCGCCGATCGGCCAGGCGGTTGAAGGCCATCGCCGAGCTTCGGGCAAACACCATGCAGAGGAGGATCCCGGCCAGGTCCCGCCAGCGGAACTCCACCGGCGGATCGCCACGCCAGGCCATCACCGCCGCCAGCACCGCCGGCGGCAGCGCGAACAGCGTGTGGCTGAAACGGATCATCTCCAGCAGTGGGCGGATGCGGCGGAGCATGGATCTTGGCTGTCGGCGGTCAGCTTTCAGCTATCAGCAATCGGCTGTCGGTTCTCAGGAATGTTCGTGTGCTCCACGATCTGACCGGACCTTCCGGACGAGGGAAGCGAGCATCTGCTTGACTTCACAAACGCCGGCAGTGAGGCGATCGTGTGTCTGGTGCTGGAGTAAGTGAAGATCGCGGGCCAACAAGAGGTGATACTCCAATTCGTTCGCCGACCCGGAGGCGATTTGAAGAAATCGCAAGAAGTCTCCCTCGCCGGTTCTGCCACAACCTTCGGCAATGTTCGCTGGAATCGAGGCCGCTGCCCGCCTCGACTGACTCGTCAGTCCATATAGCTCATCCTTGGGAAAACTCCTCGTCGCACCATACACGCTCAGAGCCAGCTCATGTGCCTTCTGCCAAACCTTCAACTTCCGAAAGTCTCGCATCCGTATCCCCTTCAGTTAAAAAGACAAGAGAAGCCGAATCCGTGCAACTGATAGCTGAAAGCTGACCGCTGATGGCTGATGGCTGATGGCTGATGGCTGACGACTCCCTCAACTCCCCCAGCGCTTGATCAGCGCGTTGGGAATCCCCAACTGGTCGCAGATCCGCGCCACCACGAAATCGACCAGGTCGCGGATCGACTTGACTCCGTGGTAGAAGCCGGGCATGGCCGGGAGGATGATCGCACCGGACTGGGCGGCGCGGTTCAGGTTGTCCAACTGCGGCAGCGATAGCGGCATCTCCCGAGGCACCAGGACCAGCTTGCGGCGCTCCTTCAGATGAACGTCGGCCGCCCGGTGGATCAGGTTCGCGCTGGTGCCGTGGACGATCGCGCTTAAGGTGCCGCTCGAGCAGGGGCAGATCACCATCCCGTCGGTCAAAAACGAGCCGCTGGCCACCGGGGCCATCTGATCGCGGTAGTGGTAATAGTGAAGCTCTCCCGGCTCGCCGGAACCGACCGACAGCACGTTGCTCGAATCGCTGGAGATCCCGGCCATCGTGCGGACCTTTTGCAGCTTCCGGTCCTTGGGATTCGGCCCGCTGTCGAGCATCAGCACCGCCGGGCTGAAATGCTCCAGGTCCACCGTCAAATCGAGCTCCTGCTTCAACACCGACTGGGCGGCCGCACTGATCATCAGGTGCACGTCGCATCCGGCGGCCGAGAGCACCTCCAACAGCCGGATCGAGTACGTCACCCCGCTGGCGCCCGTGATGGCCACCACGACGTTGCGATTCATTTCTCACCCACGTACAAACTGGCGATGCCCAAGGTGAACCGATGGGCCTCCACACGCCCTAATCCCGCCGCCCGCATCTGCTCCAGCAAGGCCCCTGCCTCGGGAAACTGCCCCACGCTGGCCGGGAGGTAATTGTAAGCCCCCTGCGCGTTTCGGGCCAGGGCCTCTCCCACCCGTGGCAGCACCCGGCGAAAGTACCACCGGTACGCCGCCCCCAGCACCCCGCCGCCGGGCATCGAAAACTCCAACACCGCCACCCGCCCGCCCCCGCGGCAAACACGTACCATCTCCCGCAAACCGGCGTCCGTGTCGCTCAAGTTCCGCAGCCCGAAGGCCACGCACACGATCTGGAACAGGTTGTCGGGAAAGGGCAACCGCCGGGCATCGGCCTCCAGCAGCACGACCCGATCCGCGGCCCCCGCCCGGCGGCACTTCTGGCTGGCGATCACCAGCATCGGATGGCAGAAGTCGGCCCCCACAACCCGCACCTGCCGGCCGCTGGTGCGCCAGTAGGCCAAGGCCAGATCGCCCGTGCCGCTGCACACGTCCAGGATCGGTCCCTCGTCGGCCGGCGGCACCAGCCTGACCGTCCGCCGCCGCCAGCGGCGATCGATCCCCAGCGAGAGCAGATGGTTCAGGAGATCATACCGCCAGGCGATTTCGCCGAACATCCGGCGGACCCGGGCGGAGGATTTGTCGATGGTCATCAGGCGCCCCGAGCGGAAGCATTCGCATTTCACCGTTTAGCGGCCGTCGGCAAGACGGCCTGTTCACTGCTAAGCCGCAAGCGGCTTCTCGGTTGAAGCGTCAATCACTCCCCGGCTCCGGGCCCAATCCGTACTCCACCCAACGGTCGCTGACTAACTGCCGGATCTGCTTGCTCACCACGGCCCGCTCCGGCCATCGGCCGGCGTGTTCCCCGGGCAGCTTGGCCGTGGCGTCGATGCCCATCTTCTGTCCCAGCACGCCGGGCGGGGTAGCGATATCCAGCGGGTCAGGCGGGCCTTGCGCCGAAAACACGTCCCGGCCCGGCCGGACGTTCGCCGCGATCGCCGAAAGCACCTGCTGCTGGTCGTGCACGTCCACCTCCTCGTCGACCACCACCAACAGCTTGGCAAACATCAACTGCCGCAGTCCCCAGGCGGCCGCGGCAACCCGGCGTGCCTGCCCGGCGTAGGTCTTCTCGATCGAAAGCGTCGCCCAGTGCCTCGCGGCGGCGAACGCCGGCAGATCGTAGTCGACCAGCTCGGGGATCGCCAGCTTCAACAGCGGCAGAAAGACCCGTGCCAGTGCCCGCTCGACCGTGCACGCCTCGTGCGGCGGAGCGCCCGGGACCATTGCCGGAAAGACCGGGTTGGCCCGATGCGTAACCGCCGTCACGTGCATCACCGGGACCCGCCGAGCCGGCGAGTAATGGCCCGACGGCGTGCACAACGGCCCCGCCTCGGTGGGCGGCTCGGCCGGGTCGACGTGGCCCTCGATGACGATCTCCGCCTCCGCCGGCACCTCCAGCTCGACCGTGCGGCAGCAGACCACGTCGATCGGCTTCTCCCGAAACAGCCCGGCCAACGACCAAGCATCGACTCCCGGCGGCGTCAACGCGGCCGCCGCCAGCAGCACCGCCGGATCGCCGCCGAGCACCACGGCCAGGGGCATCTTCTGATTGCGCCGGCCATACTGGCCCAACAGCCGGGCGGGCTCGTCGTGGGCGGCCCAGCAGGCGGCCAGCCGATCGCGGCCCAGCAGTTGCAGGTCGAAGCGGCCGGCAGCCCGTCGGCCGGAGTCGGCCCCCACGCTGAGAACCGCTGCCGCGGTGATCGCCGGGTGCGCCTCCTCCGGGGCGGATTGGAGCACGGGCAACTCGCCCAGGTCGACGTCGCCACCCAGCCGGACGATCTGCTGCGACGCGCCCGACTTCACCCGCCGGGGCGGCAAACTGCCCAGTGCAGAGACGTGCGGGGCCGTCTTGAGCTTCTCGAACCACCCCTCCGGCTCGGCCGGGTCGGCCATGGTGGCGATCCGCTCGCGGAGGTGCTCCAGCGACCCCACGCCCAGCGACCGGCAGACCCGCGCCTCGGTACCCAGCAGATTCGTCAGCAGGGGGATCTCATGGCCCCTGACCGCCCCGAACAGCAGGGCCGGCCCCCCGGCCTTGGCCGTCCGGTGGGTGATTTCGGCCGCCTCGAGGACCGCCTCGACCTCGGCCTCCACCCGGACCAGTTCCCCGGCGTGTCCCAGTTCTTCCAGAAAATCGGCCAGGCAACGATACGGCATGGCGAGTATTGTAGAATGGGAGGGGGAAATGCGGAAGGAGGACGGCAGATTGGGGATTAGGGATTGGGGATTAGGGATTGGGGATTAGGGATTCGGCTAAGGAGGTGAGACCGCCGAGCGGCCGCCGGTACGGCGGCCTTTGTGTTTCGCCGCTGGTCTTTGTGGGTCAATGGGTTAGGCATGGAACGATGGCATACGTTCTGAACGTTTACGCACTGCCGAAGCTCGTCGACCCGGAAGAACTGGCCGGCGGGACGGTGGTGGTGATCGACGTGTTGCGGGCATCGACGACCATCATCTACGCCCTCGAGGCCCGGGCCACCGAGGTAATCCCCTGCCAGGAGGTGGAAGAGGCCCGGGCCGTGGCCGGCCGGCTGCCCGGAGACGGCGTGGTCCTGGGCGGAGAGCGCGGCGGCCTGCCGATCGACGGATTCGACCTGGGCAATTCGCCCCACGAGTATCTGCCCGATCGGGTGGGCGGAAAGACACTCGTCTTCACCACGACCAACGGCACCCGGGCGATCCTGCGTGCCCGGCAGGCCGATCGGGTACTGATCGGCGCCTTCGTCAACGCCACGGCCGTGCTCGAGCAACTGGGCCAACAGGAGCAGATCCACCTGCTCTGCGCCGGCACGCACGGCCAGATCGGCCGGGACGACGTGCTGATGGCCGGCATGCTGGTCGACCGCATCCTGCGGCAGGGAGAGCCGATCTACCAGCAAAACGCCCAGGCCATCACGGCCCGCGAAACCTGGCTGCAAGCCTTTCGCCTGTCTCGGGCGATCGGGGCGGAGCCCTTGGAACTGCCGCGGCTCGCCGAGCAACTCCGCAACAGCGCCGGCGGGAAGAACCTGATCGCCGTCGGGCTGGAGGACGACATCCTGGCCGCCGCCCGGATCGACCGCTTCGGCAGCGTACCGGAGCTGGACCGCGAGAGGATGTGTATTCGCTTGAGCTAGGGGGAGGACTCGCAACTCCCCCCTAGCCCCTGGCCTTTGTCCCCTATACACTTGGGTCTTCGCCAGAATCTGTGGGTGAATTCATGGCGTTTTGGTGAGTTGGGGT
>CAZUAM010000270.1:0-9181 GCA_964618095.1 uncultured Planctomycetaceae bacterium
CAGAGGATCCACCTACCCGGATACGAGACTGTTGCCGCTGGAGATGACGTCTCCACGGGGGACGGGCCATGACGTTTTCCTGGCCGGGGAATACGCCTGGGCGGAGCCGGAGGTGTTGCTGGAGCGACTCGACGAGTTGGCCGCCGAGCGTGCGACCGGAGAGTGGGCCACGGAGGCCGCAGGTCTGGTACGGAAGTTGGGGCCTGCCGTGTGGCAGGGGTCGGAGGAGGCGATTTCGATCGTCCGGCAGTTGCAGCAGTTGGCCTCGCAGGCTACCCCTTTGTCGGCCACCGTTGGCGACAAGCCGCTGGCACGCAAGCTATGCCGGGCCGGCCACGCCTTGGGCCGACGACTCGACGTCTGGGAACAGATCGTGCAGCTCGGCAGCCGGGGAGCGATCGCCGCCGAGGTGCTCCAGCCCGATCCCAGGCAGTTGTCGCTGTGCCTGGTCGAGATTGACGCGATCACGGGCGACTCTGCCCAAGGCAGGGCCTGGCGCGAGTACCTGCTGGTCGACGCGTTACGCGAGTGGTCTGCCCGAGACGGGCCGCCGAAGGATCGTCTTCCACGGACACTGGCCCAACGGGTGTTGAGGCGGTTGACCCGGGTCCCGATGTCGCTCCGGCAGCGGGAGTTCGTTTCCAGTTCGCCGGTGGCTGCGCTGCAAGCGGAGTTGCAACGTTGGGCGTCAGAGCCGGTCGATTTGGCAGAGCTGTCTGAGCACCTGGAGCGGTACGAGAAGACCGGTCTGGCCAGCGACGCCCGACTGCTGGCCACGGATTGCCTGCACCTGGGACTTCTCTCCGGCGGCGAGCGACGCCGGTTGGCAGAGCGGCTGGAGGCCAACTACCGCAACGCCAACCTCCGCGTGGCCGTAACCGAGGAGTTGCTCGACCGGCTGATGCCGGAACAAGAGCCGAAACACGCTCTGGTTCGCGACACGGTGCTGGGGACGCCGGTCAAGGGGCAGAGCTTGACCTCCAGCAAGGTAGGTGTGCGGCTGTTGCCCGACCCAAACCGCGTGCGACTGGCTTTGGAGATCACCGGTCAGGTGGCGTCGTTGACCTCCTCGACCAGTGGGCCGGCGACGTTCTACAACGACAGCACGTCGACGTACACCGCCCGCAAGCCGCTGGAATTAGACCTCGAGGGGATTCGCTCGTTGCCGGCCGAGGTGGCGGTCCGGGGCGAGACCCGGCTCCGCAAGCTGCGGACCGATTTCGACGGGATTCCGCTGGTCGGCGGGCTGGTGAAGGAAATTGCCCGCTCCCAGCACGCGCAAAAGCACGCCGCGGCCAGCCGCGAACTCAGGCAAAAGGTGGCTCTTAGGTCTCGACGACAGATCGACTCCGAGGCCGAAGCCCGACTGAACCAGGTCTCTGAACGATTACGTCAGCGGGTACTCGGCCCGCTGGAGGCCTTGCGGCTGGATCCGACGATCATCGATGCGGAGACGACCGACCGCCGGTTGACGATCCGACTGCGGCTGGCCGGCCGGGATCAGTTGGGCGGCCACACGCCTCGTCCGCGGGCGCCGTCCGGCAGCTTGGCGAGTCTTCAGGTTCACGAAACTGCGATGAACAACGCGCTGGAAGGTTTGGCGCTAGACGGCCGGACCTTCACACTGCGGGAGCTCTCAGACCACGTCGCCACGCAATTGAACCGTCCCCCGTTTTGGGAAATCGACCCGGAGCACGAAGACGTGAGGATCACGTTCGCCAAGCAGGACCCGGTGAGAGTACGCCTGCGAGACGGCCGGGTCGTGCTCAGCCTTTCGATTGCCAAGCTGAGCAAGTCGCGGCAGCGGTGGAGGAACTTCACGGTCCGCGTTTTCTACCGGCCGCGGGTCCACGGGCAGTCGGCCAGACTGGCCCGCGACGGGATCATCCACCTGGACGGACGAGGAATCGGCACGGGCGCGCAGATCGCGCTTCGGGGGATCTTCGCCAAGACGTTCTCCAAGCGGCGCTCTTGGAAGCTTACGCCCGAGCGGTTGGCCACCGAGGAGAAGCTGGCCGACCTGGCGGTCACCCAGTTTGTGATCGAGGACGGCTGGATCGGGGTGGCGTTGGGACCGAAGCAGCCCGCCGCGCGATCGGCGTTACTCCCGCGATAGGTCTCGGCCGTTGCCCGGGTGTCCGCGCCTACGTGGCCGTTTCCCCAGTGCCCAACACCGCCAGGGAATGCGCCTTCATCTCGCGCCGTGTTGCTCGTCGGCGTTGCCCGGTGAGGCGCCGGGCGACGGATCGGCGGCCGGCGTCGTGGGGAAGGATTTCGTGGGGTGGGCGGGCAGCACCTTGATTTCCACGGCTGGAGACCGGATCGTCCCCCTCCACCGCCCCGGCGGATCGCCGCCGGCTCCGCGCTGGGCGTAGAGGGCGTGGACCTTGTATGTTCCCGGATTCGCGGTGCTGTCGATGATGCAGTCTCGGGTCTCTCTCCGGGGTCAGAGTCTCCGGGGTCAGAGCGCCGTTAGACGTTAGGGCACGAATTCGGGGTTGTCGACTCTTGAGAGTTGACAGACGCCTTCGTGGTGGGCGACGACAAGGCTGTAAGTGACATACGGCTGACGGCTGGCCGGTGCGTCCGGGGAGGGTTGAGGGTTGAGGGTGGAGGGTTGAAGGGGCAGGAGTCAGGGGGCAGGAGTCAGGTCCACGTCGCTGAAACGATACAGTACGCAGTACAGAGTACTCAGTTGGTTTGTTGTCGACGTCGCTGAAACGATGTGGAAGTGGCGGCTTGCGGCGTTCCTCCTCGGCGCCGGCGCCTGCAGCACCCGCGATTCTCTCAGCCGCCCGCGTCCGCCGGGGACTACAACGCCCCCAGCAGTTCGGCGGCCGCGCTGCGAGTTTGGCCGGCGATCATCAAGGAAGAGATGCCGGCATCGACGAGGATCTGCGAGCGGACCAGGCGAGAAGTCTCCAGGGCCACGTCGGTGTCGAAGATCGAGCTGACGGCGGAGCTGATGTTTTCCTCCATGCTGCCCAACAGCCGCTGGCTCGACTCGATGGTATACTTCTCGAACGCACCGATGCTGGCTCGCGCGTCGAGGACCTGGCCCCGGGCCGCATCGAGGACGTCGATCGCCTCGCCCAAATTGCCGCTGGTCAGGCTGGCGGTGCCGCCGGCGGCCAGGTCGCTCAGCCGGCCATCGGCTGCACCCAGCGCGGAGGTGTTGATGGTGGGAAGTGCCAGCGTCGAAGTCTGAGTGACGTCGGGCGAGAAGACGAAGGTCAGCGGACTGCCGGAGCCATCGAGGAGCTTTTGCCCGCCGTACGAGGTGATCTTGCCGATGCGGTTGATGGCTTCCAGGGCGGCGTCGGTTTCGAGCTGCTTGGCTGCCAGTTCGGCGTCGCTGAGGGCTCCGCCGGCCGCCGCCACCAGGTTGCCCCGGATGGAAATCATGAGATTGCCGACCTCGCCGAGCGCGGCGTCGGCAACGTGAGCTACGCCGACGGCCCGGGAGGCGTTGTACTCGGCCTCCCTGATGGCCGTCAATTCGGCCCGCATCTGCTCCACGGCGATCAGCCCGGCCGGGTCGTCCGAGCCCCGGTTGATCCGTTGCATGGTGGAGAGCCGCACGCTGCTGAGGCTCAATTGGCTGAGGGCCTGGAACAGATGATGCTGGGCCGTCAGTTCCAGCCCGGAGAGATTGCTGCCGATTCGCATGGTGAGAAGCCTGTCCAGAACGGGTCAGATGGTGGCGGTCAGAAGCTGGGTGCGCCCTAGATACTGAAGTATAGCTTGTCGGCGCATGTGGTTATGGGGCAAGTGGTTGTGACGTCGGTGGCAGGCAAGCCCGCCGGCGGGGTCCTGGCAATCGTGGCCGCGTTGCGGTAGAAAGTAGGAATACAAAGTAGTAATACCGTGGTACGGGCACAGGGGACAGGCGAGAGCGGTCCACCCCACGGGGCGGTAGAATACCCATGGCGCCTTCTTTTGCGGGAGGGTCTGGCATGTGGCGGCGCAACGGTTTTACGTTGATCGAGCTGCTGGTGGTGATCGCGATCATTGGCATCTTGGTTGCCCTGTTGCTTCCGGCCGTGCAGGCGGCCCGCGAAGCCGCCCGAAAGACCCAGTGCACCAACCATCTGAAGCAGCTCAGCCTTGCCTTCCAGACACACCACGAGACTCACGGATTCTTTCCTTCCGGCGGCGGGCCGGATTGGACCTGGCACATGACCTACATCAACGGCCAGCCGGCGATCGCGCCCAGACAGCATGGAGGCTGGGGTTTTCAGATCTTGCCGTACATCGAGGCGGAGCACGTCTGGGAGGGGGCCGGCGCCGCGTCGGACATCGACAAATCGATTTTCGCCATCAAGACGCCGAACCCGCTGTTCTTCTGCCCCTCGCGGCGGAGCCCGGAAGTCGTGGTTGCCCGGGACTGGTACCAGCATCCGGACTCGGGCAAGACCTACGGTCACGCGAAAAACGACTACGCGGCGGCCAGTCTCGACACGGCGTCGAGCTATCCCGACGGCATCGGCGCCGTCACGCGGATGAGGCCCAGCAGAATGGCCGACATTCGCGACGGCAGCACCAAGACGATGCTCCTGGGTGAAAAGCGGATCAACCTCAGCATGTTGGGCAAGCTACAGGCCAACGACAACGAGGGCTACACCTGCGGCTGGAACCACGACATCATGCGCCACACGAATCGAGAGCCCCGTCCGGACTTTCACGGCACGGGCATTGGGGAGGACCGGTTCGGGGCCTCGCACCCGACGGGGTTCAATATCTCGCTGGTCGACGGGTCGGTGCGATTCATTCCCTATCAGATCGATTCCGAGGTCTTCAGGCGGCTCGGACATCGAGCGGACGGGCAGCACGTGGAGCTGCCCTGAGTGTCCGGCCCCCGGTTCTTTTCTGCAAGGGAGTCGTGATGGTCTACGGTTCACATCGTTCGTACATGCTCTTGTCGGCCGTATTGTGCGTGGTCGCAGCCGGTTGTGGGGGCGGGGGAGAGCGCACCGTTGCCGTACGAGGTAAGGTGACTGACAACGGCTGGCCGCTTCAGGTCGCGGACAGGGATCTGGGACTGGGAATGGTTCTGGTACAGTTCTATGGGATCGGTGACGACGGGCAGCAGTCGACCGACCCGGAGGAAGCAGAGGTTGACGCCGAGGGGAACTTCGAAGTTGCGGGCCGTGCCGGCAGCGGGATTCCGCCGGGAAAGTATCGCATCGCCGTGCGGCAATGGGATCCGTACGAGACGGTGGATAGGCTCAACGGAAGATTTGACGAGGAGAACTCCCAGATCATCCGCGAAATCACCGGTGAAGAAGAGATCGTCATCGACGTGTCAAAACGGGAGGGCTAGGGGAGAATGTCCTTCGGCCGCAGGTGGTCGCACGCTGCTCTCTTGCTGTGATCGTCGAGCCACAACGAGGTGGAGCCAAGGGAGCAATCACTCGGAGGGCGGTAAATGGCAAGCCACGAATCGTCCAAACGACTGCGGGGATGTCTGGGCCGTGGGGGCTGCCTGCTGGCCGTGATTGCGATGGTCGTGCTGGTGCCGGCGATTCTGTTGCTCACCTGGTCGAGTCGGGCGTCACGCCGGGCCGAGGCGGAGCTGGCGAAGATCCGGGCGGCGGGCGAGCCGACGACCCCAGCGGAGCTGGAAACCTTGTACGGAACGTCTTCTGCGGAGCAAGACAGGGCCGGCGTGTGGCTCGCGGCGATAAAGCCGCTGGAAGAACGAGCGTTTTACGCGGCCGCCAAGGGGCTCCCGATCGTTGGTGACAGGGAAGCGGAGATCCCGCCGCCGGGCCAGCCGTGGCCGGATCTCGAAGCCGCCGAAAAGCTGCTCCAGCAGTACGAGGGCTCGCTCAGGCAACTCCACGCGGCGGCCGAACTGGGCGGCCCCACCCGCTACCCGACCGATTTCAGCCACGGCGTTTACCCGGCGCTCGAACACATGCAAGCATTCAGGGGAGGGGCCAGCCTTTTGGCGCTCGAGGCCCATGTGCGCGCGCACCAAGGGGATGCACGGCGAGCCGCCGAGTCGATCCAGGCAATCTTCATGCTGGCTGATTCGCTTAAGCAGGAGCCGACCAACATATCGCTACTGGTTCGGAAGGGCGTGGATACCACCGTGAAAGACGTGCTCCAGCGTCAGTTGCCGGTCGTAGATTTTTCCGACGAAGACCTGGACCGGATCCAGACACACCTGAGGGTCGTGGACTACTCGGAGGGTCTGCGGCGCGCGATGATCGGCGAACGCGTGATGGGAATCATAGCCATCAAAGATCCGCGTTGGAAGGATTCCTCGGGCGAGCGTCCTGGCATCACTCGGCGGCTGTTTGCAGTAGAGCCTAGCCTCACTGTTTACCTCCAATATATGAGCCGGATTATCGCCGCCGCGAAGCCGCCCTGGCCGCAGGCTCGCCGGCAAATGGCGCAGATCCGCCGAGGTATTCAGGGCGCGTCATCTGGCGGATCAGCCCTCGCCAAACCGGGACACGTGATGGTGGCGTGGGGCGTGTGTTCGCACGCTGATGCGCTTGATGCTATAGTTCGCGGCACGGCTTCTAACCGGGCAACCGACGCGGTGATTGGCGTGGAACGGTTGCGCCGCGAGAAAGGCAGGCTGCCGGAGAAACTCGATGAGTTGGTGCCGAAGTTTCTGCCGCAGGTTCCCGTCGATCCGTTCGACGGCCAGCCGCTGCGATACGTCGTGCGGAACGACGAGTACATCATTTACAGCGTTGGCAAAGACGGCGTCGACAATGGGGGGCAGGGCGATGAAGCCGGCGAGCCCGACCTCGTTTTTCCCGTCGAACGTCGCCAAATCGAGCCTTGAGGAAACTCGCTGCTTTGTCGTACGGGTTTGGCCGCTAACGGCACTGCGGCTTTCGTGTCGGGAGACGGCTTGACTTTCTGTGGCCGTTGGGATTTGCTGGGGTTATCCCAGCGCGCTCAATGAACAGGGGGGAACCGGACATGGCCCGCGCAATCGTGACGTTTGCCCGCGGCTGGCACGCCCTGGCGGTGACCAGGAGCCTGGGACGACAGGGGATCGAGGTCTTCTGCGGCGAGGAAGCGCCGTTTGCCCCCTGTTTCTTTTCGCGGTATTGCAACGGGAGTTTTCAGTATCCCTCGGTTTCGGAGCAGCCCGAGGAGTTCATCGAGTTCATGGTCGAGAAGGTCCAGGAGCTTCGGCCGCCCGAGGGGGAGCCCTACGTGCTGATGCCGGTGCACAAGGAGACCTGGCTGATCGCCCGGCACCGCGAGCGTTTCGAGCCGCACATTTCGCTGCCGCTGACCTCCTGCGAGAACATGTCGCGGACCCACGACAAGGGCCAGTTGGCGACCCTGGGCGAGGAGTTGGGGATCACGATTCCCGCCACGCGGCAGTTCGCCGGCGTCGACGATCTTTATCGGGCCGTGCCCGAGATCGAGTTCCCGGTGTTTCTCAAAGTCCGGGAGGGGGCTTCCGGCGTGGGGCTGAAGAAGTGCCACACGCCGGAGGAGCTGACGAGCACCTTCAAGGAGTTCGTCGAGGGCTACCATCTGAAGCCGGAACAGTATCCGCTGGTGCAGCAGTTTGTCGAAGGCAATGACTACTGCGTGACCGCGCTGTTCGACCGGGGATCGTGCGTGGCCAAGATGACCTACCGCAACGTGCGGGCGTTTCCGCGGGACACCGGGGCCGGCGCGTTGAGGGAGACGGTCCGGCTGCCGGAAGCCGAACAGGCCGCCGAGAGGTTGCTCAGCGGGCTGGGGTGGCACGGCATGGCCGAGCTCGACTTTCGCGTGGCGGGCGACGGGGTGGCCTACCTGATCGAGGTCAATCCGCGGTTCTTCGGCGGTCTGTCGCAGGCCATCGCGGCCAACGTGGACTATCCGCACCTGCTGTTTCGGATCGCGTCGGGAGAGAAGATCGAGCAGTTGCCGGAGGTCGACTACTCGGTACGCACGGAGGCCCCCATCGTGGGCCTGCTGGCGACACTGGAGGAAATCGCCCACGACGACCGCCTGCTGGGCCGGCTGAGAAAGGTCCGCGACGAGCTGGGCAGCCTGGCGCGTTCGAATCTGGAGGACGTGCGGCTGAGGCCGTTTTGGCAGGCGCTCAGAGACGCGGCCAGCCCCAAGGACCTCAAGGCGTACTTCAAGGAGATGTTCGAGAAACATCGGGACACGATCAACGACGTGATGCAGGCCGACGACCCGCGCCCGGCGCTGGGCGTGCTGTTCCCGATGGCGTTGATGCTCAAGTACGGCAAGCTGTCGATGGGAGTGCTGACCTCCGAGGCGGAGCTGTCGAGCGAGCGGCCTCGCCGCCGTTTTCGCGACATGTTGCGCCACCCCCGCTGGAGGACCCTGCTGCTGACGGCGGTACTGTTCGTCGTGAGTGTGTTTGCGGTGGAGGCCCCGGCCACGCGTGAGAACGTCGGCTGGCTGCTGGGCTGGCCGCTGCGCCTGGCGGAGAAGGTCTTCGGCAGCCTGGATCAGATCGATCGGGGCACGATCACCGGGGCAATATCCTACACGGGCTACCACCTTCTGGACCTGCTGTATCTGTACGTCGTGGCGGCGATCCTGCTGCGCCAGCGGCCGAAGAAGGACGGTAAATCGACGGAAGGCACGTAGACCCTAATGTTGCAGACAACCACGGCCAAATGTTGCAGACAACCACGCCGAAATGCTGCAAACAACCACGCCGAAGGCGTTTGACAACATAGCCCAGGGTCGCGCAGCGCACCCTGGGTTACGGAATCGCCAATCATCACGGCAAACCCTGAAGGGGTTTTACAGAGGAAGGCCGCCCGTGCCGCAATCATTGGTGCAAATCTATGTTCATTTCGTGTATTCCACGAAGCATCGCAAGCCATTCCTGAGGGACAACGAATTTCGCGATCGGACGCACAGGTATCTCGCCGGCATTTGCAAGAACCTCAAATGCCCAGCGTTGATTGTCGGTGGGGTCGAAGATCATGTTCACATCCTGTGCCGGTTTGGAAGGAACATTGAGGTCGCGGATCTGGTTCGTGACTTGAAGCGGGATTCGTCGAGACGGGTGAAATCGGAGCAAGCGCGATTGGCCGAATTCCACTGGCAACGGGGTTACGGCGCGTTTTCAGTCAGTCCGGCTCATATTGATGCCCTGAAAGAATATATTGCTGCCTCCTCACCAGAATTCGTGGGTGAATTCGGGCTCGGGGAGGGCTCCGAGTTG
>CAZUAM010000271.1:0-1941 GCA_964618095.1 uncultured Planctomycetaceae bacterium
AGCGATCTTGATTACGTCGCTGCCGGCGGCATGGGCACTTCGGGCAACGCTCAGACCGCCGGCCAGCGCCGTGCCCGCCGCGGCCGCGGCCGATTTCTTCAGGAAGTCGCGGCGCGAACCGTGCTGCGAGCCGCCTCTGCTTGGGTTGTCGTTCATGTCTTGTTCTCCCGGAACTGGATGTTGGATCGCCGGTCTAGTCGAAGAACCCCGTTTTCCCGACATTGTAATGGCTCCTGGCGGCTTTGCAACCCGCAAGGCCGGGGCCTAGCGGTCTGTCGCATCTGATCTGACGAGTAAATCACGACAGCCGGGACGCAACGCGTCGCGGTATGAACCAGGGAAAAGGAGGCTATCGGATACCTCCTGCGAGTGTTTCCCGCGACGCGTTGCGTCCCGGCTACTAGTCATTCTTGCTGCGACAAACCACTACTGCAACGTCGGCCGGACCACTTCGCCGCGGAGTTGGGCGGCCACGTTCTCGTAGGAACCGAGGAACTCCGAGTTGCAGTCCAGCCACAACGTCAGGCGATGAAAGTCCTCCGGCGAAAGCTTCACGCCGTAATGCCGCCCGTCCATGTAGTTGAGCAACTCCGACGCCCGGGCGCCGAACTTGCCGGGGATCGTGCGGCTGCCGCCGTGAACGCCCGTGTTGATCGACCCGTTGCTGACGTGGAAGTAAAAGCCGTACTTGCCGGCCAGGTTGCTGTACGACCGCGTGAAATTGCCCTCAATCACCCCGCTCAGATCCAGCGCCTTCTTCTCCCGGTGACAGCCCACGCAGTTGCGATCCAACACCGGCTGCACCAGCCGCGGGTAGTTAAACGGGCGGGAGCCGTCCACGTCGGGCCGGATCTTCGACGCCGCCCGGCGCAGGGCCAACGGCACCGTCTGAAGCTTCCCCGGCGGACGGTGTTTCCGCTCGTGGCAGCCTTGGCAGGTCAACTGCTCGCCCGGGTGGACGTAGGTCACCGAACGCATCGACTGCACGGCCATCCCCCGAGCGTCCAGCGCCTGGAAGTAGACCGGCACCCCGGCCGGCGCCTCGAAGTAGACGCTGCCGTCGGGCTCCACGGGCACAGAGCCCAACACGGCCCGGGCGTTGGTCTGGTTGGCCACGCCGATCCGCGGCTGATTGGGCGGGGCGGTCGACTTGGGCAACAACTGGATTACGCGCAACGCCTCGATCTTGGTCCCGGGGGGCCACTGGAAATCGCTGTCGTACATGTTCATCACGGCGATCGTGGCCGGCTGCCCCCTCTCCTCTTGGGAGAGGGCCGGGGTGAGGGCCTGCCGAGCGGCGGCCGTTTGCACGGTTGCCTCGGGCACGACCGGCGGCATCCGCCGCGGGCGAAGCGGGATCGGGCTGAGGCAGGAGATCGACGGGTCGCGATAGATCAGCTCCCGGTTGCCGAACCGGTCGATCCAGTAGATGCCGCGGTTGGTCGCCTCCGCGTCGTACACGCAGAGGTAGTCGTCCTCGCCGAGCGGCCAGGCCGTGCCGTACCTCATGTAATCGCGAATCGGCCGCCCTTCGGCCTCCGGAAAGGGCGCCTCGGGAGTCAGCCTGGTGAGTTGCGACATCGCCCCGTCGTCCTCGATCCGCGGATCCACCAGCACCAGCGACCCGAAGGCGTTCCCGTGGTGCGAGCCCGTGGTGGCCACGTACCTGTGCGAGCCGGGAATCGCCCGGATGCTCATCTCCATCCACGGCCGGCTCTCCCGCCGCACCGGATAGTTGCCGTGGAACGAGCGTGGGTCGCGGCCGTCGGCAAAACAGGTCCAGATATGGTGGGCGACGTTCGTGTCGCGGTCGACGTAGTCCCAGCGGCTGTAGACCAGCATCCCCTCGTGGTTCACGCTGGGATGCCACTCGTGCGTCTCGTGGTAACTGATGCAGATGACGTCGCTGCCGTCGGGCTCCATCGAGAACATGGTGTAGAC
>CAZUAM010000271.1:1951-9171 GCA_964618095.1 uncultured Planctomycetaceae bacterium
TCGCTGACGAACACGATCCGCCCGTTGGGCAGGAAGCAGGGATCGAAATCGTCCCACGGCCCGTCGGTCAACTGCACCAGGTTGCTGCCGTCCGCGTTTACCTTGAAGACGTGGTAGCTGATCTCGGGGCCCCACTCATAGGCCGTCTTCCCCCGGTACTTTTCATATGCCTTGGCCTGGGTGTAGGCGAACAGGATCGTCCGGCCATCGAACGCAAGCTCGGGCGAGAGAAACGCCCCGCTGGAAAGGTCATCTCCGGTGAGCCGCCCCCGCTCGACGACCGAATTCTCCAACACGTTGATCAGCTTGGGACTTTCGCCGAAGGGATCGGACAGGACAAACAACCCGCCGCCGGGCCGGGCGTTGCAGCCGTAATACTGGTCGCACATGTGGAACACGCCGCCGGCGTCGTGCTTTTTGATAAACAGCAGCTTGTCGAAGTCCAGAAGCGGATTGCACAACGCGATCTTGCGCGTAAGCCGCCGGGCCTCCAGGTAGGTCTCTTGCCGCACGCCCTGGGGCACGTCGCCGGCCTCTTCCAGCTTCACCAGCCGCCGATCCAGTTCTTTCAGCTCCTCCGCCGGCGGCCCCAGGCGACGGGGATCGGCGTTCGACCGAAGCCGGGCCACCAGCCCCTTGCCCCGCTCGATCACCGCGCGGGTGTGCGCCAGCGAGAAGCCGCCGCCCTGCGGCGCCGTTGCCACTGCCGATTCTCCCGGCGTTCCGGGATACGAATACTGGCTGACGCTCTTCTGATCCGCCGGCCGGCCCAGGGCGATGTTCTTCCGCGCATCGTCGGCCGGATAGACCTCGACCTCGTCCAGGGCGAAGGAGCAGTTGCCGGGCACGCGCAGGCGGACGAGCCGGGCGGTGACGTTGCGGTCCTTGAGGCTGACCACCAGCGGCTTCTTCTCCTTCAAGCCATAGAACGTGGCGCCGTTGTGCCGATAGACCTCCTTGAACTCCTTGCCCGGCTGGTCACCGTCGCCGCCGGCCACCAGGATGCGGATGTTCTTGGTGCGAGGCGCGGTACCGTCGTCGGTGCGGTTGAAGATCACCACGCGATCGAGCCGGTACGCTTTGCCCAGGTCGACCTGCCACCAGGGTTCCTTTTCTCGGCTGGCCACGTGAAATCCAAACCGCCCGTTTTTGATCCCGTCGCAGCCGCCCGAGGCGTCCGCGGCCGTGGTCACACCGCGGGTGTTTTTCTTTGGGGAAGGCGCGTTGGCTGTCTTGGTCGGGCCAAACCACCGATCCTGGTCGATCCAGTCGGCACGAATCATCGCCCGCATCTGCGGCCCGACGTGGGCGGCCGTCTGCGGCCCTGGCTTCTCGGCACCGCCCCGGTCTTCAGCGTAAGCCACCGCGGCGACAGCAAGAACCACACATCCAAGAACGATCCTCCGGCAACATCTCATGACCCCATCACTCCAATCTCGAGGCAGGCAATCGGTAGGCAACTGGCACGTGCATATTTATCGCCGGTGCCGCCCCCGTTGTCAACGCCGTTAGGCGAAAAAGACCGCTTGCGGGAGGGCAGAATAATCGCCAGTCCGACGGGTCCGAGGGGTTGCACGCCTGGCCGCAGGCAGTAGAATAGTCACGATATCGTGCAGGCTCGCAACGCGCAATATCGAGACCGACGACTCACGTCAATCATATGTTCGGCCCTCCAAAATGAAGCTGCATCTAACAGCACCCGTGCTCGCTATCTTGCTTACTGTGGCGGGCTGTGCACCTGATCACCCGGCACTCACTCCGCAGCAAGCGCGAACCGCCCTCATCTCAATACTCGAAGACGACCCGCCCGGGGATGCCGAACGGGCCTTGCCGTCGGTCCGCGAGGCAAACATTCGGAAACTTGACAACCACTGGATTGAGATAGGACCCGCCAGATGCAATCTCCAGACTCACAGATTCGTGATTCTGCTCGACGGTGGAATCTGGATGCAAGAACACGCCGGCTTCCTCACGAACGTCAACGGCAAGTGGTCGGCAGCCATCGATCAAAGCGTCTACGCGGACGCGTGATGACAAAGGCCGAACAAGTCGTTGCAGCCGCCGGTGGCCCAGACAGCTCGTCTCTCCGGGCGGCGAAGCCGCAAGAGGCATCTGTGCGCTGTCCCGGGAACCTCTTGTGCCTGACGGCACGCGGAGAGCAATTTGTCGGGCCAATCCGCGCAAACCGCATGAACCATAATCCAGGCTACACCACCACCGATCCCGCAGAAACGCCGATGTTCATCAACGAGGAATCGTCCCTCACGATCATCATCGGCCAGAGCATGTTCTCCAGGAAGTTCAAGGCCTTCAACCCGCTGGTGCGCGAGACCCGCGACGGCCAGACACGCGAGCTTGGGGCCGCCGACACGCCGGGCCGCACCGGCGGCGGCCTGATTCCCTTGTACGTGGGAGACAAGTCGGAGGACTGACTGCCAGCGTGATGCGCGAACCTTTGCTCTCGCAGCCGCCTCTGTGACGGAGAGGGAGCATACCTGAGCGAGGGACGGCTTGCCGAATACGCAGAAACTTTTGATGATCCTGATGCTCCCCCAAACCCTCCCTCAACGTGCCGGAAGGCATTGCCATAGCTTCCAGGCGTTGCGATGAAATCCGGCCACGGCGAAAACTGGTGGAGGCGTCCCTGCGGTGGCCGAGAAGTGCTGGTGCTGGCGTTGCCGCTGGTCATCTCGATGGGCTCCTGGAGCCTGATGCACTTCGTCGACCGGATGTTTCTGCTCTGGCACTCGACCCCGGCCATGGCGGCGGTGATGCCGGCCGGGATGCTCTACTTCACTGTGATCTGTTTTCCGCTGGGCGTGGCAATGTACGTCAACACCTTCGTCGCCCAGTACGAAGGTGCCCGGCGGCCGGAGCGCATCGGGGCGGTAGTGTGGCAAGGGATGCGGGTCGGCATTTACGCGATGCCGCTGTTTCTGGCCACCATCCCGCTGGCGCCGGCGGTCTTCGGCCTGGCCGGGCACGATCCGCAGGTGGCCTGCCTGGAGGTGATCTACTACCAAGTGCTTTGCTTCGGCGCCGCCGGGCAGGTCGTGGCCGCGGCGATGTCGTCGTTCTTCACCGGGCGCGGGCGGACGGCCGTGGTGATGGCGGTCGATTGCACGGCGGCGCTGTTGAACGTGGTGCTCGACTACGCCTGGATCTTCGGCCGCTGGGGTTTCCCCGCCCTGGGCATCGAGGGTGCCGCCTGGGCCACCGTGGTCTCGCTGTGGGCCAGGGTGTTGCTCTACGGGTGCATCATGATGCGGCCCGCCCTGCGCGAAAAGTATCAACTGCTGGCCGGCCGGCGGTTCGACGCGGGGCTGATGCGTCGGCTGCTGCGCTACGGCGGCCCCAGCGGGCTGCAACTGCTGGTCGAGGTCGCGGCCTTTGCGCTGTTCATCCTGCTGATCGGCCGGCTGGGCGAGAACGCCATGGCGGCCACCACCTTGGCCTTCAACGTCAACAGCGTGGCCTGGGTGCCGATGCTGGGGATGGGAATCGCGGTGACGACCATGGTCGGCCAGCAGCTCGGCCGGGACCGCCCCAAGCTGGCCGCGCGGGCCACCTGGACGGCGTTTTGCATGGCCCAGGCGTATCTGAGCGTCATGGCACTGTTGTACGTGGTGGTTCCCGACGTGTTCCTGATTGGACACGCCTCGGGCACGGCACCGGAGCAGTTCGCCCGATTGCGCGACACGACCGTGGTGCTGCTGCGATTCGTGGCGGCGTACAGCCTCTTGGACGCCTTGAACATCACCTTCGTCGGCGCGATCAAGGGGGCCGGCGACACGCGGTTCATTCTGGTCGTCAACGCGATCATGTCGCCGGTGCCGGTGCTGGCCGGCTGGGCCGGCATTACGTATTGCGGTTGGGGTCTGATCTGGTGCTGGGTGGTGATCACGGCCTGGATCTGCGCCCTGGGGCTGATCTACCTGGGCCGCTTCCTCCAGGGCCGCTGGCAGCAGATGCGGGTGATCGAGCCGGTTTTCGACAAGGGCCTGCCCAGTCATGACCGGCAGCCGCCGCCCGCGGCTCCGACCATCGCCCAGGCTGTCGACGGCGTCTGACGCCGGCAGATGATCCGTTCAGCTCACAAAGCCGCGACTGTTGGTCGCGCCCGAATGCCGAACCGGCAATCGCGCGGCTTGATGGTGGTGGGTGCGGGCCCCTTCCATCCCGTTTTGCCCGGCGGGAGTGGCTTCGTCGCCGTTGACATCCTGCGGACACACGGCATACAATGCGGCCGCCGCTTCAGGTCCTGTTGAGCGGCCGGTGAAGCTACACGAACACGGCACGGTCTGGGGCGGATCGAGCCGGGCAAACTCAACTGCGAGGTATCTCAGAGCGCGATGAATGGCAACCAGATTGACACGGAGTCCAGGACGCTGTTCGGTCATCCGACGGGCCTGTTTACGCTCTTTTTTGCCGAGATGTGGGAGCGGTTCTCGTACTACGGGATGCGGGCCCTGCTGGTGTTTTACATGACCAAGGGCTTTCTCGGTTACGGCGACACGCGTGCCTCCTGGGTCTACGGCGCGTATTGCGGGCTGGTCTACGCCACGCCGTTCATCGGCGGCATGCTGGCCGACCGCCTCCTCGGCCCGCGCCGTGGCGTGGTGTTGGGCGGCTTGTTGATGGCGGCGGGGCACCTCGCGATGACCGTGGAGAACGAGACGGTCTTCTTCATGGCCCTGGCACTTCTGATCTGTGGGAACGGCTTCTTCAAGCCCAACATCTCGACCATTGTGGGCAGTCTCTACGCGAAGGACAGCCCCAAGAAAGACACCGGGTTCACGATCTTCTACATGGGCATTAACCTGGGTGCGGCCATGTCGCCGGTGATCTGCGGCTACGTGGGCGAGACCTACGGTTGGCATTACGGTTTCGGCTTGGCGACGATCGGAATGCTCACCGGCGTGGCGGTATTTGTGGCCCCCACGCGGCTGACCCAGGTGCTGATTCTCTGCGGCGCGGCGAGCACTGCAATTGCGATGCCGTTTTTGCAGGACATCTGGTTCCAACTTGCCGTGCGTATTCTCCTGGCCGCGTCGCTGGCCGCCGCAGGCGTGATCGCGTTCATTGCCCTGGGGCGCGGAGGTTTGCCTAAGAAGGCCGGGGTCGCGCCGTCCGACGAGCGTCTGGCTGCCCCTGCGTTTCCGACCTTGCGGCAACACGCAACCACGTACTATCTGGCGATTATTGCGGCCGTGATTGCCTTGCAGCACGTGGCGACCCCGTCGTCTCTGGAATCCTGGATCCTTGCCGCCGTTGCTGTCGCCGCGATTGTGCTACCCTGGGTCTCCGCCCGCAACGCCGTCTACGTCTGCGTGGCTGCGGCCCTTCCGACCATCGTGTTGTTCGTGCAGCGCAGCGAACTGGTCGGCTACCTGCTGGGTGGCGCCGGCGTGCTGGCGTTCGGGTCCTTGCTTCGAGACGCCCTGGGCGCAAGGAAGATCGAACGCGAACGCATGTTCGTGGTCCTCATCCTGATGTTCTTCTCCATGCTCTTCTGGGCGTTCTTCGAGCAGGCGGGCAGCTCCCTGAATCTCTTCGCCGACCGTAACATCGACCGCGTTTTCGAGGAGGAGAAGACCATCACGTCAGAAGACGTTGGTTCCACGATCACTTTCCGTGTGCCCCTGAAAAATGACGACTCCGAACTCGCCGAACTGCCGTTGCTCAGCCAAGAGCAACTGGGCTATAGATGCGACGACGGCGTGCTTCGAAGAGTCGACCGTGCCAAGGCACGCCAGAAGGCGGATAGGGCGCGAAAGACACAAGGGGCAGAAGAAGACCAGGCATGGGGCTCGCGCCTTGCTCGTGCCCTCGAGGAGATCTTGGAGGAGAAAAAGAAGGAGGAGGAGGGCCAGCCCAGCCGGAAGCCGGACGAGGGGGCCGTGGCGGTTTCAGTCTCTCCGCCGGCTGTTGCCGAGGGCGACGAGAAGGCCGAGAAGAAGACCGGGGGGCCGAGCCTGGTGTACACCTTCCGTCGCAGTGACGGAACCACCGAGCCGCTGAGCGTGCGCTTCGAGGTGTCGGGCACCGCGAAGTTCGACGAGGACTACAAGCAGAAGGGGGCTGCTTCGTTCGCCGCCAGCTCCGGTACGGTGAAGATTCCGGAGGGTCAGACATCGGCAACCGTCACGATCACGCCCGCCCCGGACACCAAGGTGGAGGAGGACGAGACGGTCGTCCTGGCCGTGGTTGCGGAGGCAGGCTACGCGCCGGGCGATCCCGGCAAGGCAACCGGAACGATCGACAACGACGACAAGTTCTTCACCATGACCCACCTGGCCATTCTCCGGGAGGAGGCCAAGAGAGGCGAGGTCACGGCCGAAGACAAGACGATCTCTTGGACGATCACCCGGGAACACGTCGGCATGCGCATCGGCGGCGACGAGATCCCCGCCTCGGAGCTCCAGGCCGTCAACCCCATCTTCATCCTGGTGTTTGGGCTGATTGTCAGTGCCGTGTGGGGCTTCCTGAATGCTCGTGGCTGGGAGCCCAGCACGCCGGTAAAGTTTGCCCTGGGGTTGTTCCAGCTCGGTCTGGGATTCGGGGTGCTCTGGTACGGCGCCATGCACACAGCCGACGGGCGCGGCATGGTGATGATCCCTTGGCTGTTGCTCGGGTATCTGCTCCACACCACCGGCGAGCTGTGCCTCTCGCCGGTGGGCTTATCGATGGTTACCAAGCTTTCGCCCACGCGCATCGTGAGCACGGTGATGGGGGCCTGGTTCTTGGCCACGGCCTTCTCGAACTACCTGGCCGGGATCATCGCCGCGTTTACGGGTGTCGCGGAGGGGGCGGAAGGCGAAGTCATGATCCCGGCACCCAGCGAGACCGTGGGCGTCTATGGCAGAGTCTTCTTCGTGATTGCGCTGACGGCAATCGGTTCGGCAATGATCTGCTTCGCGCTGGCACCGCTGCTTTCCCGCTGGATGCATCCACACGAGGATTTGCACGTCGAGCCCGAGGACTAAACATGGCCGCCCAAACTCCCGGCTATGGCCGGAGGCCAACATCCAACGGCCCCCGGCCCCGCGAGCGGCAGCCTTCTGGTTATTTGGCCAACCACGTGGAGAAGTACCCGCTCCACTGCGTACCAGTGCAGACCGGCCTCAGGGGCGTACGGCGGCACCCGGACCATCGACAGTCTCTACTTAGGGGCGGCCGAAGAATAAGTTGTGGGAGGCGACTCTGTCGGCGACTGCACA
>CAZUAM010000272.1:0-9169 GCA_964618095.1 uncultured Planctomycetaceae bacterium
GTGAGGTAGGTTTCCAGCAGATCCTCGCCGTCGGTCTGGTGCATCCGCATCTTGAAGCTGTTATAGCGCTTGGTCAACTTCTGGCGGGCTTCTTGACCTTCGATCTCGTCTACCTTCAGCATCAACAGATCGTACTTGACGCGTTTGCGCCACCTATCGCGGGCATCGTTCACGGTTCGGGCGTAGTGGACCTCGTCCCGATCGCTGATCATTTGCTCGTCGGCCGTGAAGTCGTGTGGGGTGGCCAGCAACTCATCGGCCAGCGCTACCCGCTCGTCCACCCGCTTCAGGAACACCCCGAAAACCTCGTAGCCGAAACTGATGTCGCCCTTGTCAACCATGTTGTCCAGGTCATTCTGGCGATTCAAGAACGTGTCCACGTCCGACTGGTAGAAGTAGAGCTTCCAGGGATCCAACGACTTGAGGAACGTCGTCAGAGCGCGCTGTGAGATTTCGTCGTCCAGCACGTGCCCCGAAAGATGATCCCGCTCCAGCAGGTCACAAACCGAGCGGGCGACGTGACGGTCGATTGCGCGGGGCTGAATCGGATCGGCTCGTAACGCCGGGAACAGGAAAAAGGTCGCCAGCAAAGCAAGCATCACAGTGCAAGCACAACGGCGGCTCGCAGAAAAGGTCGAACAGGTCATGCATAAACCCCTTGGAAACACAGGAAAACTGGAAGAAAAGTCTGACTACTGAGTGCTAGACTCTTTTTTGATTGTATCCGGGAATGCCCCCGGATACAAGGTCGGCCGCGGTGGCCGGGGGGAACTGGGAAAGGCGGATGGGGGATGGGGGACGGCGGAAGGGGCATGATCCGCGAGTCCCAAGTCCCCACTCTTGCCGATCGGTTCCTCCGCCTTCCGCCTTCCGCCTTCCGCCTTTACAATTGGGCTGTTCTCGCCGTACACCCCTGAAAGAAGGACACCACCGATGCACCATCGCCGCTGCTCCCTGATAGTACGTTGTACATTGCTGTTGTGGTTCGCCCAGCCGGTCGCCGGCCAGGAGTGGACCCGATTTCGCGGCCCTAACGGTTCCGGCCAGAGCGATGCTATCACGATTCCGGCCACCTGGACCACCAGGGACTACAACTGGAGGGTCAAGCTGCCGGGCATCGGCTATTCGTCGCCGGCGATCTGGGGAAATCGGATCTTTCTGACCTGCGGCGATCAGGAGGATGCCACACAGATCATCCGTTGCCTGGACACTTCCGACGGAAGTCTCATCTGGAAGCGATTGTTCGAGTCCACCCCCCACCATCTGCACAACTACAACGCCTACGCCGTGGGCACGCCGACACTCGACAAGGACCACGTCTACATGAGTTGGGCCACGCCCGAAGAGTACGTCGTGCTGGCCTTAGACCAGAAAAAAGGCCGCCAAGTGTGGCGGCGCAACTTGGGACCGTTTGTGTCTCAGCACGGCTTTGGGTCTTCACCTATCTTGTTCGAAGACCTGCTGATCCTGGCCAACGATCAACTCGGGAAGAGCTTCGCGGTGGGCCTGGATCGGAGGACGGGCGAAACCCGCTGGAAAACCGATCGCCGAAGCGTGAAAACGGCCTACTCGACCCCCTGCATCTACCGACCCAACGGCGGTTCGCCTCAGTTGATCCTCTCCAGTACCGCCCACGGCGTGACCAGCCTGGATCCGCGGACCGGGAAGCTGATTTGGGAGTTAGGGGACGTGTTCGATCAGCGCGTGGTTGGCTCACCGCTGGTTGTCGGCGAGTTGATCTTGGCCTATTGCGGCACCGGCGGCCGCGGCACGCGGACGCTCGCTATTCGGCCGGGCGATCCCGACATCGGCGTCGAGGCAGAAATCGCGTATGAAATCAAGGGCTCCTTGCCCTACGTGTGCATGCCGGTGGCCTACGGCGACTTGCTATTCTTGTGGTATGACCAGGGCGTAGTCACTTGCCTGGACGCCCCCACCGGAAAGATCCACTGGCAGCAGCGGATTGGCGGAAACTACTTCGGCTCGCCGGTTCGGGTGGCCGATCGGATCTACTGCATCTCCCGCGACGGCAAAATGGTCGTCCTGGCCGCCACCGACAAGTACAAGCTGCTGGCGCGGATCAACCTCGAGGAACGCAGCAACAGCACCCCGGCCATCGCCGACGGCGTGATGTACCTGCGGACCGCTTCCCACCTGATGGCCATCGGAGGTCAGAAGCCGTAACGGCGCGACGCAGCACCGTCCGAAAAAGGGGGTATTCTACTTTTTCAGCGCCCCACGACCCCCGTCGCCGGGAGGGGAAGTTGGCGAAAAAGTAGAATGGCTCCTTTTTCGCAATCCCGAAGCAACGGCACCGCCGAGCAGCTCCCCAGCCGTGTCTGCTTCGCTGCCGAACCGGGAGACGTACTGGTCATTGAAACACCCAGTGGAGGGGGGTTCGGTCCGGGAGACTGACGGGGTCGACACGCTCCGAGGGGGACACTGCCTCGTTGTGGTGCACGTAGTTCATGAAATAGTAGGCACAGATCCCGCCGAGTGGTATACTGAGCGAAGATCCAGGCCCCGCTTCCTGGTAGGATACTCATATCTGTCGGAGGGATCGACCGGTGAGACAGCGACCGCGCACGGGAGAGGAGGTTACGCCGGAGCCGCTGCTCCGGGCGGAGGCATTGCGGGACGGGTCGCTGCCGCCGAAGGCCGGGGCGGCCCAACCGGCCACCCCACCGGCACCGATCCCCGTCGGACCCACACCTCAGGCGACCGAGCCTCCGCGACCGATTCCGGTCCGGCAGGCTCCCAACGCCCCGATCATCCTCGGCCGGCAGCAGAGGCAGCAGCAGGCTGTAGCGGCCGACCAGGGAAAGTGGCGGCCCGGCCGCAAGGCGCTCGGCGTTCGCCAAGAGCTCGAAGAGCGGGCCGAGGAAGGCTCGGCGGCCCTGATGTGGCGCAGCTTCATCCAGGAGCATCGCAGTTGGGCCGTCAGTGCCGCTTTCCACGCCCTGTTGGTCCTGATCCTCGGGCTGATAACCTTCTCCATACGCGGCGGCCAGATCGACCTGGTCTCGCCGGCCGGGACCGGTGAAGACTTCCTACCGGAGGATCTGGACGTGCTCCGGGTCGATCCGCCCGAGATCGAGGGGGCATCTCGCGACATTGTCGATCGCGTGGAGCCGGAGAGCTTGCAGCCGATGGTCGACCTGCGCAACGCGGCCGAAGGGATCGATGCGGCCTCGGTGGAGCTGTCGGAGTTCGGGATCGAGCATGCTCCGTACAACGATCTCCTGACCGAACTGGGCCCCGGCACCGGCCTGGCAGATGCACGCGGCACCGGCAAGGGAAGACAGGGCACCGGCTTCGGACTGGACGGCCCGGGCGGTGGTTTCGGTGGACGCGGCGGACGGCGGACCGATGCCATCGGACGCGGGGCCACGAAGGAAAGCGAAGAGGCGGTGGACCTGGCCCTGAAGTGGCTGGCCGAGCATCAGTTCCCCGACGGAAGCTGGTCCTACCATCACCACCTGGCCCCCAGTTGCCAAGGCCAGTGCCCCGACCCCGGACAGATGCCCGAGGCCCGGATTGCCGCCACCGCCATGGGCGTGCTGCCTTTCTTGGGCGCCGGCCAGACCAATCAGCTCGGCCGGTACCAGCGCACGGTCGCCGCCGGGTTGAACTACCTGATCCAGCGGATGCAGTTGCAGCCGCAAGGCGGTTCCCTGAACGAGGAAGGCGGGCGGATGTACTCGCACGGCCTGGCCACCATCGCCCTGTGCGAGGCCTACGCGATGCAGGTCCACCCCAGGGCGCTTCGCAAGATGCGACCTGCCTATGACGGCAGTGGGCGGACCAGCCCCGGAGATACCCGCCCGAAGGCAAAGCAGGAGGCCATCCCGATTCCCGGCCTGGGCAGGGCGGCCCAGGCGGCCCTGGACTACGTGACCTACGCCCAGGACCCCGTCGGCGGCGGCTGGCGGTATCAACCCCGGACCCCCGGCGACACCTCGATGGTCGGATGGCACCTGATGGCCTGGATGAGCGGAAAGATGTCCTATCTGCGCGTGAGTCCGCTGACCGCTGTGCGTGCCAGCCACTACCTCGACCACGTCCAGGTGGACGATTACGGATCGGACTACGGATACACCGACAAGAACAAGGCCACCAAGGCCACCCAGGCGATTGGCCTGCTCTGCCGGATGTACCTGGGATGGCCGCGGGACCACGCGGGCATCGCCAAAGGCGTGCAGGAGATAAGCCGGTCCGGCCCCTCGCCCGGCTACATGTACTACGACTATTACGCCACGCAGGTATTGCACCACTACGGGGACGACGAGTGGAAGCAGTGGAACCCCCGGATGCGCGACTCGCTGGTCGGCTCGCAGTCGAAGGCCGGCCACACCGCCGGAAGTTGGTACTTCCCCGGCGGCGACCGCGGCGCCGACAAGGGCGGCCGCCTCTACTGCACCTCGCTGGCCGCCCAGACCCTCGAGGTCTACTATCGCCACATGCCGCTCTACGGCAAGGACGTCCTGAAGCACGCGGCCCGGCCGGAGGACGCAGCCGGCGGGAACAAAGAAGCAGACCCGGCCGGCGACGATTTCTAGCCGCTTGCGGCTTAGCAACCCGTGCTCTGCACCCCAATCGCTATCCTCTTGCGTTGTTCCGAAGGGGGGCAAAGTCCAGGCTGCCCGCTGGTCAAACGAGGCGGCAGCGCGTATCATGCGGGCATGATGGGCCTGCCGCAGCAGAATGCCTTCGACGTCGCCTGGTGCAGGGAGCAGTTTCCTGCCCTCACGCGGCGCATGAACGGCCGACCGATCGTCTATTTTGACGGGCCGGCGGGAAGCCAGGTGCCCCGCCGGGTGGTCGACGCCGTAGTTGATTATCTCGTGCGTACCAACGCCAACCACGACGGGGTGTTTCAGACCAGCCGGGAAAGCGACGCGATGCTGGAGGCCGCCCACCGGGCCCTGGCCGACCTGGTCGGCAGCCACGATCCGGACACGATCGTCTTCGGCCCTAACATGACCACCCTCACGTTCGCCCTCTCCCGTGCACTGGCGCGGACCTGGCAGCCCGGCGACGAGATCGTCGTCACCCGGCAGGACCACGACGCCAACGTCAGCCCCTGGGTGCTGGCCGCACGCGACGCCGGGGCGACCGTACGTCACGTGGGCATCCGTGCCGAGGACTGCACGCTGGAGATGGGCAAGCTGGCCGAGGCGCTCTCGCCGCGGACCCGGCTGGTGGCCGTCAGTTGTGCGTCGAACGCCGCGGGCACGATCAATCCGGTGGCGGAAATCACCCGGCTGGCGCATCGGGTCGGCGCCTTGGTGTTTCTCGACGCAGTCCACCTGGCGCCTCACGGGCTGCTGGACGTGCGGGGCTGGGACTGCGACTTTCTGGCCTGTTCGGCGTACAAGTTCTTCGGTCCGCACGTGGGCGTGCTGTGGGGACGGCGCGAACTGCTTGCCGAGCTGTCCGCCTACAAGGTCCGGCCCGCCCCCGACGACCTTCCCGGCCGTTGGATGACCGGCACGCAGAACCACGAAGGGATCGCCGGCACGCTGGCCGCCGTGGAGTACCTGGCCGACCTGGGACGAAACCTCGCGCCGGACGCCGCGGATCGCCGCGCGGCGCTCCAAGCGGCCTATGCCGGCATCACCGCCTGCGAGCGTGGGCTGGTGGGCGGACTGTTGGCCGGGCTGGCCGAATTGCCGGACATCAAGGTCTGGGGTATCACCGACCCGAACCGGCTCGACCAGCGCGTGCCCACCGTGGTCATTACCCACCAGCGGCTGCGGCCGCGCGAATTGGCTACCTACCTGGCCGAGCGGGGCATCTTCGTCTGGCACGGCAACCTCTACGCGCTCCCCCTGACCGAAGCCTTGGGTCTGGAGCCCGAGGGACTGGTCCGCATCGGATTGCTGCACTATAACACCGAGGAGGAAGTGCAGCGGCTGCTGGAAATGCTGACAGACTTGGAGTAGAGCCGCTTGCGGCTTTGCACCGAACGACCACCGAAACATGACCGGCAAGCAGCGAATCCGAGCGGCCATGCGGCACCAGCCGGTGGACCGCGTGCCCGTGATGTGCCAACTGGCCATCGGCCACTATCTGCTGAACACCGACGTCGAGCCGGCCAGGCTCTGGTTCACCAGCGAAGGGTTCGCCCGGGCGTTGATCACGCTGGCCAGGGAGTACTGCTTCGACGGCATCCTGATCAACCTGCCGGGCCGCGATCCGGACTGGATGCGCTACGTGGAGCGGATTGAGACGGCCGGCGACGGCAGCCAGACCGTCTTTTTCACCACCGGCGATACGGCCAGGTGCCCCGCCGACGACAACGTGCAACATCTCCCGGCCGGCGGCCCGCGGCGACCCACCATCGACCAGGTCGACTCCGAGCGGATCTACTACGACGATCCCCACTGCCTGGGCGGGCTGAAGTACCCGTTCTACTTCGGACTGGAGCCCTACCAGCCCGAGCGGGCCCGCTACTGGCCCGACTACTTCTTCCGCACGATCGACCTGGTGATTGGCGAGGTCGGCGAGGAGTTTTCGGTACACGGCGAGATCTTCTCGCCCTGGACGCAACTGATGGAGCTGTTCGGCTACGAACGGGCCTTGATGTACTTGATCGACGAGCCGGAGCGGTGCCGGGCGATCCTGGCGGCCTATGCCCAAGGGGCGGCCGACCTGGGCGCCCGGCAGGTCCGACGTGGCGTGGACGCGGTGTTGATCTCCTCGGCGTTTGCCGGCGGCGGGTTCATCTCGCCCCGGCAATACGAGCAGTTCGTCCTCCCTTATGAAGCGGAAGTCGCCCACCGCATCCGAGAGGAAGGCGTGCCGGTCTACACCCACACCTGCGGCGACATCGGCGACCGGCTGGAGCTGATGCTCCAGACCGGCATCGACGGGATCGACACGCTCGACCCGCCGCCGCTGGGGAGCGTCGATCTGGAAGACGCCAAGCGGCGCGTGGGCGACCGCATCTTTTTCAAGGGCAACATCGATCCGGTGGGCACGCTGTTGACGAAGAGCCGCCAGGAAGTCCGAGAAGACGCGCTGTGGCGATTGAAGGTCGGCAGCCCCGGCGGCGGGTACATCCTCAGCAGCGCGTGTAGCGTCTCGCCCCGAGTGCCGCCGGACAACCTCACCGTGCTGGTCGAGGCAAGTGAGGAGTTCGGGACGCCGCGGAGTTGATGATTGTCGAGGAAAAGCCTCCCGTACCGGGTGTTTAGGATCAACCGAAAAACAACTTCCCGATTCCGGCCAGTCGTAGCCATCACGCGGAGCGTGATGAATACTCCGCGGAAGTTGGTCTTCGGTCGGCCGTCGCCGCGCCGACGTACCGTCGGCGGGTAAACGGCCCCAAAAACCAGCGGCCCCAAATCCTGAACGCTGACCCCTGAACCCTCTGTTTACGACCGAATCATCACCAGCATCATCTTCGTCCGCCCGGTGGCCCGGACGGCGTGTGGCTTCTCGGCCGGCATGATGACCATCTGGCCGGCGGTCAGCCGCAGGGGGCTGCCGGAGATCGTGATTTCCACGTCGCCGTCGAGCACCTGAACCAGGGCATCGAAGGGGCTGGTGTGTTCGCTCAGCTCCTGACCCTCGTCGAAGGCGAACAGCGTGACCATGCCGGTGGGCTTCTTGACCAGCGTGCGGCTGACCACGGCCCCGTCCTGATATTCGACCAGATCGGCCAGGTCGACCACCCGGCCCGGCAATCCGTCGTCAGGGATGTTGTCGTCCCTACCCATGGCGATTCCTCCTGCGCAGGTCGAAGCGGTGCCGTTGTGCAGCAATTCGCGCGATGGATATTCCAGACCGCGCTACGCAGATTGTAACCCGCGTGGAGCATGCGGCCCAGTCCCGAGCGGCCCGGACCGCCGGCGGCGCTCTGCCTCCCGGGATCAGTCCGCCTCCCCGCCGGCGACCTCGGCCAGCCGGTCTCGAAGGTCGCTGCCGACGGCCGCCAGCTCGTCGGTCTCAGGCGCGTTGGAATCATACGGCTCCTGTGCTTGGTCCCCGGACGACGAGGAAACGGTCGTCGACGGACGCGAGACCTCGATCGGCTCACACCTCCGGCCGTTGTGGAAGTATCCGCAATTGCGACCGGTACGTTTGGCGGCGTAAAGGGCTTCGTCGGCGCGCTTGATCAGCGAGGCGGAGTTGTCCTCAGAGTGGACCGCGGCCAGCCCCAGGCTGACGGTCAGTTGCAGATCCGTGTTCTCCAATTGGAACCAGTGAGAAGCGACGGCCGTGCGGACCCGCTCGCTTGCCCGGCACCCGTCGGTCAGGCTGGTGCTGGGCAGGATGGCGGCGAATTCTTCCCCCCCTACGCGTGCAACCATGTCCATTTCGCGAAGCGTGTTTTCCAGCACTCCGGCCACGCTGCGCAGCGCCTGGTCGCCGGCGGGATGCCCGTGTCGATCGTTCATCGCCTTGAAGTGATCGATGTCGATCATCACCAGGCAGAAGGTGTTTGTCTTGCGTTGCCACTCGGCGAGCCGGCGATGCAATTCGTCGTCGAAGGCCCGGCGGTTGGGCAGCCCGGTGAGGGCGTCGGTCCGGGCTTCGGCAAGCTGGGTCTCGATCTGTTCGGCTTGCTCCGTGAGTTTCTCTTCGGCGGCGGCGAGTCGGGCCTGGAGTCGCTCATTGATCTGCATGATCCGGGCGACCAACTTCAAGACGAACTCAGTCAGATGATCCCGCTCACCCGGCTCCACCGAGGCCAATTCCTGGTTGATCTGCTCGATCTGGCTCTGGCATTGGTCCACGTCCTCAGCCACGCTGGTGACCAACTCGAAGAGTCGGCCGGCAAAGCGCCGCAGACGCTTGGCGCTGCGCCGCTGTGGCTGGCTGGATCTCGAGCGGCCCAGCACCAGCGATCGTCCGAATACCACGCCCACGGCCAACTGGACAACACCCAGCACCAGGACAAACACAAAGGTCGGCCAGGAGAACTTCATCACCAATCCCCTTGTTGAAGCCCTTCAACCCCTACCATCCGCGCAAGCCTCCCGCCCAAGGCGAAAGCCGCTGCTCAGTCAAGCGTAGCTCAGAGAAGGTCCACAAGCCGCGGTTGCCCTGCAACTCTCCGAGAGCGTTCCAGACCTCTTGGATTGGGGTTGCCGGGACAGGTGAGGATCGGCCGATGAATAACTTCCCGTTTTCTTGTGGGAGGCGACTCTGTCGGCGACAA
>CAZUAM010000273.1:0-9165 GCA_964618095.1 uncultured Planctomycetaceae bacterium
GCATTGAAAACTCCCGGTGATTACACGGCGGGCAAGCCCGCCCGCTAAACGGTGACGTCTACACAATCCAGATGAAAGGAGCTGATGATGTCAGAATCGCATCGAGAAAACGACAGTCGCCGGCCGTCGCGCCGGCAGTTCCTGGTCCGTTCCACCGCCTTGGCCGGCACGGCGATGGCCGGGAGCCTGGCCATCGGTCGCAGTGCCCACGCGGCCGGAAGCGACAGCCTGAAAATCGGCCTGATCGGCTGCGGCGGCCGCGGCTCGGGAGCCGTCGTCAGCGCCCTTTCGGTCAACCCCGGCGCCAAGTTGACCGCCATGGCCGATCCCTTCGCCGACCGGATGGAAAACGCCCGAAAGGCACTCAAGAGGAGGGCGGGCGATCAGGTCGCCGTAGACGACGACCATTGTTTCGCAGACTTCTACGGTTACCGGAAGCTGCTCGAAAGCGGCGTGGACGTGGCCCTGCTGGCCGAGCCGCCGCATTTTCGGCCGATGCACATCGCGGCCTGCATCGACGCCGGGGTGCACGTGTTCGCCGAGAAGCCGATGGCCGTCGATGCCCCGGGTGTCCGCCAGGTGCTGGCCGCCGGCCAGAAGGCCCGGCAGAAGAACCTCAGCTTCGTCAGCGGCTTCGAGACCCGCTACAGCACCAGCACGCGCGAGGCCATCCAGCGACTGCGCGACGGCCAGATCGGCGAGGTCGTGTCGATCCAGACCGCCTATAACACCGGCCCGTTGTGGCATCGCGGCCGGGGGGCCGATTGGACGGAGATGCAGTTCCAGATGCGCAACTGGTACTATTTCACCTGGCTTTCCGGCGACCACATCGTCGAGCAGCACGTGCACTACAACGATTTGGTGAGCTGGGTCATGCAGGATAAGCCACCGCTTAGCGCCTGGGGTTACGGCGGGCGCCAGGTCCGCACCGCGGCAAAGTGGGGCGACATCTTCGATCATCACGCCGTGGTGTACGAATACCCGGGCGGCGTCTACTATTATGCCTTCACCCGCCAACAGCCCGGCTGCTTCAACGGGCACTCGAAGCTGGTCGCCGGCACCAAGGGGCAGATGAACTTGGCGCGGGGCACCATTACCGACCTCAGCGGCAAGCCGCTCTGGACCGCCCCGCGCCAGCAGAAGGGCTCGGAGATCAACTGTTTCGAAGAGATGTTTGCCGCCATGAAGCAGGGCAAACCGATCAACGATAGCCTCTCGATGGCCCGCAGCACCATGTCGGCCATCCTCGGGCGGATGGCCACGCACGGCGGACAGCGGGTGACCTGGGACGAGGCCTACGCGTCGAAACTGGTCCTGGCGCCGAAGAGCTACGCCTGGGACGCCGATCCCCCGGTGCTGCCCGGTCCGGACGGCAAATACCCGCAACCCATGCCCGGCGTGACCAAGGTCCTGTAGGCCCGAGAGGGTCCATGCCGACGGCACGTGTCGATGGGCGTCACGTCGGATGTGCTCCGCCTGCGGCGGGTACTGGGCGCTGAGTACTGGGTACTGAGTGCTGCGTACTCGGTACGGGGGCTGCCCGCCGCCAGCGGTCGCGTATTCAAAGGCGTCTGTGTTTACCACGGAGGGCTACGGTGATGGCCGGACGGCGCAATCGCGGACGACAACGCCGGCTGACGGCCCGGGTCAAGGTTTGGCTCGAACTCGATGGCCAGTACGTCTTCGGCTTTGGACTGAGTGAAATCCTCAAGGCCGTGCAAGCGGCCGGTTCCATCAAGGCGGCGGCCCACCGGCTCGGGAAGAGCTACCGCTACACTTGGGGCCGGATCAAGAAGGCCGAAGGGGCCTTGGGAGAACGGATTGTCGTGACGAGCGGCGGCACGGGAACCAGCCGGAGTTCCTTGACCGAGCGAGCCGGTCGGCTGGTGGCCGACTACGATGCCTTGCGGCGGCGGATGCTTGACGTCGTCCAGCAGGAGTTCTCCTCGCGCTTCGAGCCCCCATCGGGCAGGAAACGGGCCCGTCGCTAGGCGCCGCGCTCCCGACCGGGCAAATCGCCGGTCGATTTCCGGCACGGCCCATTGACCGGGCTGGGAAAGCCGGGTAAAGTCCGGGATCAAATGGAACGGCCGTGCGATTTGCCGAGGCTCGTTTCGGCCTTAAGGATCTCTGTAATACGTGAGGATCGGAGCATGCGGACCACCACCCTGTCGATGCATTCAGGACTGGCCGGCAGCAGCCGGCTGCCCTCTGTTGCCGGGAAACCGGACCACTTGTACGCGGCCGACATGCTGCTGCTCTTGGGCGCGGGCGTTACGGCCGCTCTGGCAACCGCGCTGCTGGATCTGGGCCTCCGAATCCCGGGGAATGCGATCATTCGGGCCGTCTTCCCGATGTCACTCGGCTTGGCCCTGGCTCCCCGCCGAATGGGCGGCATGGTGATGGGGGCGAGCGCCTTCGGCTCGGCGCTGGTCATTCAGGGCGGCGGATTGGCCGCCATCGGCCTCGGCGCCATGACCAGTCTCACGCTGACCGGCCCGTTTCTGGATCTGGCCCTCTGGCGGGCAAGGCGAGGCTGGCGACTCTACCTGGGCTTCGGCCTGGCGGGCCTGGGCAGCAACCTGGCCGCCTTGGCGGTGCGCGGTGGGACGAAGCTCGCGGGCCTCGATCCCGCCCTGGCCCGACCCTTTGCCGCATGGTGGCTCCCCGCGATCGGCACCTACGCCCTGTGCGGGGCGCTGGCCGGGCTGATCAGTGCGCTGGTGTGGTTTCGGTTCGACGCCGGCAGCCGGGGCGACGTGAACACGGAGCCGGCATCGTGATCTACGTGGGCATCGACGACACCGACATGCCCGATGCGCCGGGCACCAACCAGCTTGCCAAGGCGTTGGCGTCAGAATTGGCCGCCCGATACCGGTGTGCGCTGATCGTCCGTCACCAGTTGTGGCAGGGTCCTTCCGTTCCCTGCACGAGCAAGAACAGCGCGGCTTCCATGCTGCTTACGCCCCGAAATGGCTTGGTGCTGAAATCGCTGGTCGATCGGTTGCGGGGTTTCCTCCGCAGGTGGTTCGTCGAGGGAAGCGATCCCGGACTTTGTGTCGCCGTCACCGTTCCCGAGGCAATCACGGCCTTCGCCAATCGATGCCAGCGCGAGCTGGTGACCCAGCGGGAAGCGCGCCGCCTTGCCGGACAGCATGGTATCTGTCTGGAAGGACTGGGAGGGACTGAGGACGGCGTCATCGGGGCCTTGGCGGCGGTGGGGCTGGCCGCCGAGGGGAACGACGGCCGCGTCGTCCAGATCGGCCACTGGCCCGACGATCTGACCGGCCCGCAGGATCTTGCGACGTTGCGGGCGCGCAGCGTGGAGGTCCGTTGTTTGCAGACGGGTGACCCCGTGCAAAGTGGGACCGTGGACGTGGGTAAGCATCTCCGTCCAAACTACCGGCAGAAAAAGATCGTTCTGTTCGCTCGGCCGGCGGCGGAAGAGCGGAATGGGGCAAGTTGCTGGCGTGCAGTCCGCCTGACGTAGAAGTGAGAACCGTGAGAACCCCGCGAGCCTTCACACTGATTGAGTTGCTGGTGGTCGTGGCCGTGGTCGGCGTGCTCACGGCACTGCTTCTGCCGGCGGTCCAGGCGGCGCGGGAGGCAGCCCGACGCATGCAGTGCGCCAATCAATTGAAGCAACTGGCCGTGGCCGCCCACAACTACCATCTCAGCCACGCGACCTTCCCCCCGGGCCTGAACCAGTTCGAGGTCCCCTCGCCGCCGCGGTTTCGGGGCACTTCCCTGTTTACGTTTCTCCTGCCGTTTCTGGAGCAGGGCAGCCTGCTGAACGACTGGGACTACGCCTTTCCCTTGCGCAACACCGACGGGGGACCGGCCGCGCGTTCGGCCGGGGTCCTTTCCGTGCTGGTCTGTCCCTCGGACCTGATCGAGGAGAACCCCGTGACCGTGGCCGGGCGATACTACGGGATGACCAGCTACGGCGGCAACGGCGGCACTCGCTCGTACTACCCGGACCAGGCGACCTGCGACGGAATGTTTCACACTACCGGTCCGGCCTCGCATCCGGAGCCGAACCAGCAGCCCGTCTGCCTGCCGATGGTGGTCGACGGGACGAGCCAAACGGTCCTCTTCGGCGAGCGCAGCCACCACGATCCCAACCTCGAGACGTTTGCCGCCGCCTCGTGGGCCGAATCGTTGAAGTATCTCGGCCGATGGGCCGCCATTGGCGGCCGGAAACGGATCGCCGACGTCACGATGAGCGCGCTGGCACCGATCAACTACCGGATTCCGTTCGACTACGAGCGCCGCCGCGAGGCCGAGCCGCCGTTGAGTTCCTCCCGCGACTTCGAGTTCTTCGAGGATCGCCGCATCTGCGCGTTCGGCAGCAATCATCCGGGCGGGGCCAACTTCGCCTTGGTCGACGGGTCGGTTCACTTTCTGAGTAGTTCCCTTCCGTTGGAGGCGCTGCAGGCGCTATGTACGCGCGACGGCAGGGAGGTCATCCAGCAATAGGAGTCACCTGAGAGTGTCGGGGAGTTGAGTGGAGAACAACCGGATTCCGAAAGCCCGCCGACTGCGTCGGCGGGATCTCCTGGGCGCAGTCCGGGCGGGCTTTTGATCGTTGTTTCGAATTCCCCCAACTCCCGAACCCTTTCAGCCACTATCCACCACCAGAGAAGAGGGACAAGATGTGCTTTCAGAATTGGCCTCTTAACGCGGGTTGGGCGACTCGCGGCGGCCTGGGTGCCTGGGCCGCCTTAGGCATTCTACTCCTTCTGCCCGGCTCGCCGGCATCCTCCGCCCGCGGCGAGTCGATCGTCCTGAGCAGTTCGTGTATCGACACCACGATCTACCGGTACGAGTACGATCCGGCCCAGGTTCCGGAAAGCTTCGGGCGGGAGATCTCGGCCGGGTACACCGGCGGCACGAAGGGTCAGGTGCAGCGCGGGCTGATCCGCTTCGATTTCCAGGCCGAGGGATTGCCCGCCGGGGTCAGCATTCAAGATGTAAGCTTGGAGCTGTACGTCGTTGACGTGCCGAAGAGGGCCAAACGGGCCAATCCGTTCTGGCTGGTCGCCATCGAAGGACTGGACCAGCCTTGGGGCGAGGCGGACACACCCAAGGGCGCGGCCCAGAAGGGCGACGCCACCTGGTACCACACCCAATTCAATCCCGACGATCCCAGCGCGGCGGACAGCCACCTGGACGCCTGCGGCCAACTGAAGCCCTTTGCCGCGGCAGCACCCGGCTTCTGGCCACAGAAAGAGGGCTACTTGGGTCACGAGAGACTGACCGGCAGCGAGCCCTTCGTTGCGCCCGGGCTGGCCTTCTCCGTAGGGACCAGTGTCGGATTTACGATCTGGTCTTCATCTGGAATGGTCGCGGATGTCCAGCGGTGGGCGGACGATCCGAGCACGAACTTCGGCTGGATGATCGTCGGCGAAGAGTGGATCGAGCCCTATCCCGGCAACGACGACCCGTCGAGCAAGCGGGACTTCGCCTCGTGCGAGAAGACCGACATCATCAACGGCCAACCTGCATATCCTCGGCTGACGATCACCTACACGGTGGTCCCCGAGCCGGGCTGCGCGGTGCTGTGGGCATCCGCTCTGGCGTTGCTGCCCCTCTGGTGGCGGCGGCGGCGCTCTCCGTAGCGCCGCCCACCACCAAGCCGCTACCTGCGGTCACCGGTATTCAGCAAGACGTCCAGTCGGGGTGTCTTGTGATGATACGGCTTCATCAGGATATCCAGGTCGCCGTCGCCGTCGAGATCGGCCAGCTTGCCCTCGTGGATTCCCTGCCCGTTGGAGACCACCGTCTCCTTGAAGTTCCCCTGCCCGTTGCCGTACCAGAGGAAGGTCTTGGCGTCGTCTCCGGCGCCGGGGTCGCCCATCTCACCGATGAAGATATCCTGGTTTCCGTCTCCGTCGACGTCGCGGATCTCGCAGGTGTGGCCGTGGACCACGTGGCGGAGCTTGTGCGGCCTCCAACCCTTGGCGGTCCACTGATACCAGTAGGCCTCACCGTCCATGTCGCCCGGCGAGAAGACCACCTCCGGCCGGCCGCCTTTGACCAGTTGGCCGGCGGCACACTGCGTGAAGCGCATCTTGTCGTCGATCGGATTCGCCCGATACTTCGTTCCCCCTTGGTGCTTGAACCACCGGCCGCCGCCCACGATATCGAGCTTGCCGTCCAGGTCGATATCGACCGGCAGGGAGGGAAAGCCTTCCAGCTCGCGGCCTTTCGACCAGGAGTAGATGGCCGTGGACGGCCAGGGCCCGGAAGACCTGGGATCTGAGGGAATCTCCAGCAGCAGCAACTGCTTTGCCCCTTGATTCCAAGAGGCCAATTCCGGTCGCCCGTCGCCGTCGTAGTCCGCCACGCTCTGATCGTGGTGCTTCCTGGCGCCGGAGTTCTTGATATACCTTCGCTTCCAGGGCCTTCCGAACTTCGGGCAGGGATTTTCCCACCACCAGATGCTGTTGCCGCTGGCGTCCTGACCCAGGATGACGTCCGGATCGCCGTCCCGGTCCACGTCGCAGGAGTCGCCGCCCGCTTCGGGCTTCAGCGGCGTGTCGTCGATCACGTACCTGTCCCACCCTTTGCCGTTATACTTGTACCAGACCACCGATGGAGTACGTGTCCGCTCGCCCACGACAAAGTCGTTCACTCCGTCCTTGTCAACGTCAAGCACCAGACAACAGGTCTGCTGCTGGCCGGCGTTCGGGGCGGGCAGATCTCCCGTCGTACTGCTCTTTCGGATCCAGCCGTCGCCGGCGCAAGCGATCGAGGAACCAAGGAGGGCGAGAATCAATGAACCCGCCGCTGCCGCGGGCCGGATGCCATGGCCGGGCTGGGGCCTTTCGCTTGGGACGGTTCGAATTGACGTGCCGTTCATCATACGTCTCCCGAATAGGGGGCTCCGGTTACCTGCTACTGAGCGAGCAGGGCTGGTTGGGCCGCTCGCCGACAGCTTATCATACACGCTTGAAGGCTGACTGCAAGCAACGGGCACGGCCGGCCCGGCTCCTTGTCCACTCTGGCCGAAGTCCTCGAGACGGACGGCCGTCAAGCGCTCAGGCCGCCGTCAAGTGCGGTCCTCCGACACGGGAACTTGCGGCGGCCTCCGGCGAGGCCCTATACTGGACCTTGAAAACGTAAGGCAGCGTGCCCGCAGTGGAAGACCATTCTCATCGGAGTACCAGCAAGACAAAAGGACCGACGCATGAAGAAAGTAAACTTGGCCCCCGCGATCATGCTCGTGTTGTTGTGGACTACCCTGGCCCGCGCCCAGGTGCGCTACGAGATTGCGTTTCCGGATCTGCCGGGATATCGGACGCTCAAGTGCGATCTTCACACCCACACCGTATTCTCCGACGGGGCGGTGTGGCCGACGGTGCGGGTAAACGAGGCCTGGCGGCAGGGGCTGGACGCGATCTCGGTGACCGACCATATCGAGTATCAGCCGCACAAGGACGACCTGCCCACCAAACACAACCGCCCGTACGAACTGGCCGTGGGACCGGCCAAGCAGAGGAATCTGCTCCTGCCCAGGGGAACGGAGATCACCCGCGATACGCCGCCTGGGCACTTCAACGCGATCTTCCTCAGCGACGTCAACCCGCTGGAAACCAAGAACTTCGCCGAGGTCATCGAGCGGGCCAACCAGCAGGGGGCCTTTGTATTCTGGTGCCATCACGCCTGGAAGGGCGCCGAAAGGGGCCGCTGGCTAGAGGTCCACACCACCCTGTACGAGAACAAATGGCTGCACGGCATGGAAGTCTGCAACGGCGACTCTTATTACCCCGAGGCACACCGGTGGTGCCTGGAGAAGAAGCTGGCCATGCTGGGCAACTCCGACATCCACGATCCCGACCTGAGGACAAGATACACACCGGCCGATCACCGCACCCTCACGCTCGTGTTTGCCAAGCAGAGGACTCTTGCGTCGCTGAAGGAGGCCCTGGTCGAGGGCCGCACCGCGGTCTGGTTCAAGGATCAGATCATCGGCCGCAAGGAGTGGCTCGGGCCGCTGTTCGGTCGATGCGTCCAGGTGGCGAAACCCCACTTGCGCTCAAGGACCGCGGTGTGGGTAGTAATCCGAAACGTCTGCGATCTCGATATCCGGCTTCAGCGGAAAGGCAAGCTGGGACCGGCGCTGCTGACGTTGCCCGCCCGGACCACTTACCTCGTCAAAATCAATACCAGCAAACCGGGCGAACCGGCCAAGTTGTCGTACACCGCCGCCAACTTCCTGGTCGCACCGGAAGAAGGACTCCCGGTAACCCTGCAAGTCCCGGCCCCCTGATACCACGGCGTTGCGCCGCCCGGCAAGCCGTCGTGCGTGGTACGCTTCAGGCACGCTGCGACTCGAACGGGAGTATTGCCGCAGGCGGACGGCCGACCAGTGGGCCGTGGATTGCGTCCCGTTTGCCCGCTTGGCCGGGGGCAAAGCCAATTCAGCGGGCGTCAAGAAAAACCTCTTCACACTTTGAGAGATAGCCCCGCCCGGAAGGGCGGGGTCGGACCTGTCGGCATTGCAGAGACCCCGCCCTTCCGGGCGGGGCTGTCGGGGAACAGAGAGAAACGGGAACGTGCTCTTCGACAAGTCCTTGGAGACCAGGCCGCCCCCGCCGGCGCCGGTCTGCCCGTTGTCGGTCATGCGCGTTTGCCGCTCAGCCCCGTAACGGCCGATTCTCCGCGTCCACCCGAACCACCTTCGGTCTGATCGATCGGGCTTCTTCCTCGGACACCGCGCAGTAGGAGAGCACAATCACCAGGTCGCCGGCCGTGCCCAGGCGGGCCGCCGGGCCGTTGAGCAACACGGTTTGGGATCCGGCGGGCGCCTCGATCACGTAGGTCACCAGCCGCTGGCCGTTGTTGAGGTTGAGCACCTGGACCTGCTCACCGGGCAGGATGTCGGCCCGATCCAAGAGCTCGCGGTCGATGGCAATGCTGCCTTCGTAGTCCAGCTCGGTGCCCGTCAAGGTGGCCCGGTGAATCTTGGACCTCAGCATGAACCGTTGCACGCGTATTTTCCCTCCCTGCTGGGGGCCTGAAAGGGGCTCGCCCGAAGCGGCCCTCCCAATCTTTCACTATGACGTTCAGGGGGAGATTCATCAACGGCGCTTAAGGATCGGCCAATAAATAACTTCCCGTTTTCTTGTGGGAGGCGACTCTGTCGGCGACAAACGTGCG